>CAZWDE010000252.1:0-5338 GCA_964632555.1 uncultured Limibaculum sp. | reverse complement strand
GCGGCTCCTCGCCCGTGTTCACCTGCACATAGCAGGGGATGCGCCGCCCGGTCTCCGCGCACACCTCGGCCAGCCGGCGCGCCAGCCGCTCCCGGTCGACCGTCTCGATCACGTCGAAGAGCCCCACCGCCTGGCGCACCTTGTTGGTCTGCAAGGGGCCGATCAGGTGCAGGCGGATGTCGGGGTAGCGCGCGCGGAGCGCCGGCCACTTGCCCGCCGCCTCCTGCACCCGGTTCTCGCCGAACACGCGGTGCCCGGCCGCGAGCGCCGCCTCGATGCGCTCGAGCGGCTGCACCTTGGAGACGGCGACGAGCGTCACCTCGTCGGCCGCGCGCCCGGCCTCGCGCGCCGCCGCCGCGATCCGCGCCCGCACGTCCTCGAGCCCGCTCACGCGCGCGCCGCCATCTCGGCCGTCTCGTCGAGGAGCTCGGGGTACCAGCGCTCGATCGCGGGCAGGAAGCTCGCGCGGATCCGGCCGATCTGCGCCGGCGACAGGTCCTCGCGCCACGCCCCCGCCTCGCCCTTGGCGAAGAAGCGCTCCATCCCCGGCGGGCGCTCGATGAAGCCGTCGCGCTCCTCCTGCTTGCGGAGCGCGTCGAAGGAGGTCGCGCGGATCGCGCGCCGCAGCGGCCCGTCCTTCACCGGCACGCGGAGGAAGCCGAGCAGGGCGCGGAAGGCGCGCTCGGGGTCGGCGATCATGTCCTCGTAGCGCATCACGTGGAGCGGCAGGCCCGGCGCCCCGGTCCAGCTCGCCACATGCGCGTCCCAGCGCCCGATCACCTCGAAGATCCGGCTGTCGGTCGCGTTGAGCGCCTTCTCGTTCTCCATCATGGCGATCGCCTCGTCGATGCCGACCCCGAGATGGCGCGCGTAGGAGGGCGCCACGTCGAAGGGGTTGCGCAGCAGATAGACCGCCGCCGCCGTCACCGCCGGCTCGATCAGGTCGATCGGCCCGATCCGCCTCACCTGGCAGTGCGTCTTGACGAAATGGTGCGTCGGCTTCGAGGCCGCGATCAGGCGCACCGCCTTGATCCGCACCGCGAGCCACTCGTCGAAGTCGCGGGCGACGAAGGGGCGCCCGGCCGCCTTGTCGAAGAAGTCCTGCCGCACGTCGGCGGTGGTGAAGCGGCGGAGATTGTTGATGTCCGGCGCCTCGCCCGGCGGCATCAGGTAGTGCGCGAGGAAGCTCCGCGTCCAGGTGTTGCCCGACTTCGGGAACGAGGCCAGCCAGATGATGCGCTGCAGGGTCTGCATGGGCCTCAGAGATAGCCGTGGGCGCGCATGGTCGGCCCGTGATCGCGGCGGATGCGCTCGACCGTCTGGGGCGGCAGAGCGTCCCGCCACTGGCCGACCTCGCCCCTGGCGAAGAACCGCTCGGCATGGGGCGAACGCTCGACGAAGCCCGACCGGCCCTCCTGCGCCGAAACCTCGTCGAAGCTCGAGAAGCGCACCGCGCGTGTGAGGCGCTCCGCGTCGACGGGCACGCCGATATGCTCGAGAAGCCGCGCGAAGCCGGCCTCCGGGTCGGCCTGCAGGTCCTCGTACCGGAGCACCAGAACCGGGAAGGGCGGGCGCTTGGTCCAGCTCTTCACGTGGCGCGACCACGTGCCGAGATATTGCGGCACGGTCGAGGCGTCGCCGTTGATCACGTGGTCGTCGCGCGCGATCGCCTCCGCGGTCTGCTCCGGCGTGTGTCCGTAGTGGCGCGCGAAGGAGATCACGAGATCGAGCGGGTCGCGCAGGATGTAGACCGCGGAGCGGGTCAGCGTCGGCGGGATGAGCTCGACGCCCATCGCGAAGTCGCGGATGTTGTGGGTCTTGACGAAGTTGACGTCGGCGCCGTTGGCAGTGATGCCGGCGAGCACCTTGGGCCGCAGCGCCAGAACGGCGCGGTGATCGCCGCTGTCGACCGGGCGGCCGGCCACCATGGCATAGGTCTTGGCGATGCTGTCGCCCATGCCGAGACGGTGCACCTGGTTGATCGGCATCGGCTCGCGCCGGTTGAACAGGTAGTTGGCGAGGAAGATCCGCGTCCAGGTGTTGCCCGATTTCGGGTAGGAGGCGAGCCAGACGATGTTCTTCCGCTGAGGTCGGCTCATCGTCGCGTGTCGGAGGCCATGGACCGGGGTCGGGCGCGCTCCGCCCGCCTCGCCCTTTGCCGAAAAAGAACAGGGGGGGTCAAGCCCCCCCTGCGGTGTCTTGGCCGACCGGAACGCGATCAGAAGCGCAGGCGGAAGCCGGTGCCGATCACGAAGCCGTCGACGTCGTCGCCGCCGCCGCCGGCGTCACCGACATCCTCCTCGAAGTCGACATACGCGCCGTAGGCCGCGAGATCGACGCCCTGGGCGAGCTTGTAGTTCACGCCGACGAGGAACTGGTCGAGCTCCTCGTCAGGACCGGTCGCGCCGAACTCGGCGTCGGCGCCCTCACCCGTCATGTAGGTGAAGGACACGCCCCACGGACCGGTTTCGTAGGAGATACCCGCATCCCAGCCCTGGGCGTCGTCCGTGCCCGCGTTGTTCTGCTCGGCAAAGGAGCCGCCGACCGTGATGCCGGCGAAGCCGACATTGGCGCCGACGTTGTAGACCTGCGGGTTGTTCGCCGCCGGCAGGTCGCCGCCGACCGACGCCTCCGAGATGTCGGAGAAGGCGATGCCGTAGCCGGCGGCCACCGCCACGTCGATGTCGCCGAAGCTGTTCACGTAGTTGACGCCGACATCGACGATGTCGCGCAGGCGCACGTCGTCGAGGTTCTGCTGCGAGTTGTCGTCGTCGCCCGGGTCGCGGGCGTAGGACACGCCCAGCTGCACGCCGGCGAAGCGCGGGGTGAAGTAGGTGAAGCGGGCGGCGTCGTTGTTGCGGCCGTTCTCGATGAAGGTCGCGCCGAGCGGGCCGCGGAACACGTCGTCGGCGACGTTGAGGCCCGAGGCGGTGCCCGAGAACGGGATGAACGCGGTGAGCGAGCCCGAGTTCACGTTCAGGAAGGTCACGTCCGGCGCAGCATAGTGCATCAGGTAGCGCGCCGAGTTCTCGTTGCCGAGGTTCACGCGGCCGAAGGACCCGCTGACGAACACGAACGATTCGTCGATCTGGTCGCCGCTGGTGTTGGCCTCCAGCTGGACGTCGGCACCGAAGCGCAGGCCGTTGTCGAGCGTGATCTGCGGCTGGAACCGGATCTCGGCGTCCTGCTTCGAGTCGACGCCGTCATAGTCCTGGTTCGCATCCGGGCTGGCGTTCTCGACGTCGACGCCGGCGTAGGCGACGTAGGTCTCGAAGTAGCCCCCGACCTTGACCTCGAACTCAGCGGCGGCGGCCGAGCCGGCAACCGCGCTCACGAGCGCGATGGCGCTGGTGCCCATCAGAACGTTCTTCATCATGTCCCTCGTTGTTGCCACACGTGGTGCAGTGAGTGGGTCCGCACGGCCGGGTGGCCGCCACATCCCCGCAAGGCTTGGTCACGCCCGCATTTGCGTTGATACCCGAAGGACCGCGAGCGTCAATCGTCGCCATCCGCGGCTCTCTTTCACGGCAGGGGCCGGTGCATTTCGGCAACATCGACGCGCATTGCCGACCGGCGCGGCCCCGGGTAGGAAGCCCGCGCCGACTGTGGTACCGGATTTTTCAGGCCCGGTGCCGCCGGAGCCACAGCATGCGGGAGGGCCAGCGCCCATGTCAGTCCGTCGCCCCTTCATCCCGGCCCTGCGCCGCGGCGCGGCCGCGCTCGGGCTCGTCGCTCTGGCCGCCGTCACGTCCGGCTGCGGGGAGAACCTCGCCGCCGCGCCGGAGGACCGGGCCCAGCCCTCGCCCAATGTGGGGCGCGAGGCGCGCGGCAATCCCGAGGACACGGTGTTCGGCGAGGGCGGTGTGACCATCAACAACGCGCTCGACGGCTCGCTCTTCGGCGAGGACGAGGGCCCGGGCGGCGGCGCGCTGCCGGTCAACCGCTATCTCTGGCAGGCCTCGCTCGACACGCTCTCGTTCATGCCGCTGGCCTCGACCGACCCCTTCACCGGGGTGATCGCGACCGAGTGGGCGACGACGCCCGAGAACCCCGACCAGCGCTTCAAGGTCTCGGCCTACATCCTGAGCCACGAGCTGCAGGCCTCCTCGCTCCGCGTCGCGGTGTTCCGCGAGGACCGCACCGAGGACGGCGTCTGGGTGCCGCGCCCGGTCAGCACCGAGACGGTGACGCGCCTCGAGAACGCGATCCTCACGCGCTCGCGCCAGATCCGGATCGCCGAGCTCGACACCGGGCAGGCGAGCTGATCCGGCGCCGCCCGACGGAGACGACCCCATGGCGCGCTACAACGCCCGCGAGGTGGAGCCCAAGTGGCAGAAGCGCTGGGCGGAGGCCGGCAGCTTCCGCACCGTGCGCGACGACAACCGGCCGAAATACTACGTGCTGGAGATGTTCCCCTATCCCTCGGGGCGCATCCATGTCGGGCACACGCGCAACTACGTGATGGGCGACCTCGTGGCGCGCTACAAGCGTGCCCGCGGCTTCAACGTCCTGCATCCGATGGGCTTCGACGCCTTCGGCCTGCCGGCGGAGAACGCGGCGATCGAGCGCGGCCGCCACCCGGACGCGTGGACGCGCGAGAACATGGCCGTGATGCGCGAGCAGATGGCGCCGCTCGGCCTCTCGATCGACTGGTCGCGCGAGCTCGCGACCTGCGACCCGGAGTATTACGGCCAGCAGCAGGCGCTCTTCCTCGACATGCTCGCGGCGGGTTTCGTCGACCGGCGCGCCTCGGTGGTCAACTGGGATCCGGTCGAGAACACCGTGCTCGCCAACGAGCAGGTGGAGAACGGCCGCGGCTGGCGCTCGGGCGCGCTCGTCGAGCGGCGCGAGCTGGTGCAGTGGTTCTTCCGCATCTCGGACATGGCCGAGGAGCTTCTGGAGGCCATCGACGGGCTCGAGCACTGGCCCGAGAAGGTGCGCCTGATGCAGCGCAACTGGATCGGCAAGTCGCGGGGCCTGCAGTTCGCCTTCGAGACCCGCGGCGCGCCGGCGGGGCACGGGCGGCTCGAGGTCTACACCACGCGGCCCGACACGCTGATGGGCGCCTCCTTCGCCGCCATCGCGGCGGACCATCCGCTCGCTCGGGCGCTCGAGAGCCGGAACCCGGCGCTCGCCGAGTTCTGCGCCGAGTGCCGGCGCATGGGCACCTCCGAGGAGGACCTCGAGCGCGCCGAGAAGAAGGGCGTCGACACCGGCGTGCGCGTCGTCCACCCGCTCGACCCGGACTGGGAGCTGCCGGTCTATGTCGCCAACTTCATCCTGATGGACTACGGCACCGGCGCGATCTTCGGCTGCCCGGCGCACGACCAGCGCGACC
>CAZWDE010000251.1:0-5347 GCA_964632555.1 uncultured Limibaculum sp. | reverse complement strand
CCGAAGAGGCCGAAGCGCCCCTGCTCGTCGGGGCCGGTGCGGAAGCTGTTGGGGGCTGTGTCGTTCATGCGGGTCTCCTTTGCCACGGGCCTAGCCCGGGTCCGCGTCCGCGTCGAGGGGCCGCTCCGCCGCGCCGGCCCTCGGCCGCCTTCGGCGCGGAGCCCCTCGACCGCCGCGACGAGCCGCGGACAGGCGGGCTCGTGATCCCGCGCGAGGTTGGTGGGGCCGTCGAGCGGCCGGAACCGCGCGCCGGGGATCGCCGCCGCCATCCGCGGGGCCGCCTCGGACGGGATCATCGAGGCGCCCGAGCAACGTATCACCGGGACCGGCAGGCCGGGCCCGGCGGCGGCGCGCGCGTCGATGTCGGCGAGGGCGTCGATGATCCGCGCGGCCATTGCCCGCGTCGCCGAGATCCCGGGCAGCCATGCCGCTCCTCGTCCCCCTCGGGAGTATTGAGCGAGGCGCAGAGCTGGCGGACGGCCGGAAGGTCGGAGCCCCGGCCGATCCGCTGGTCGTCGCGGCCAAGGCGGGAGCGCCGCGCCATCCCGGCCACCCGGTGGCGCCGGGTCGGGTTCGCGAGGTCGTGCTCCCGACGGGTCAGGACCGAACCGGTCGTCCGAATCACCGGCCGATCGCCGAGGGCGGTGCGGGCGAGGGTTTCGCCGAAGGGCGTGACGAGGTCGCGAATGTCGAACGGCGGCTCGGGCCGCTCCCCGTCGAAGGGACGGAGCCCGAACCGGGCAAACCCGGATGTCGCCGGGCTCCGCGGCCATGGGCGCGCCCCGTCGGCCGACGGTCGGACGGGATTTCCACGGCCCGAGGGTCTCGCCGGGCATCGTCACGCGCCGAGGCCCGCGCGCCGCGCCCGGCTCAGGCCGCGGCGCCGGCGCCGGCGGCGGCGATGAAGGCGCGGACGAGGCCGGGGTCCTTGACGCCGGGCGCGCGCTCGACGCCCGAGGAGACGTCGAGCTCGGTCGCGCCGGTGATCCGCACGGCCTCGGCCACCGTCTCGGGCCGGAGCCCGCCCGCGAGCATCCACGGGCCCGCCCAGCGCCGCCCCGCCAGCAGCCGCCAGTCGAAGGCGGTCGCGTTGCCGCCGGGGCGCGTCGCGCCGGCGGGCGGCTTCGCGTCGACCAGCAGCCGGTCGGCCACCTCGTGATACGCGCCGATCGCGCGGAGGTCCTCGGGCCCGGCGATGCCGAGCGCCTTCATCACCGGGAGCCCCGTGCGCGCACGCACCTCGGCGACGCGCGCCGGGCTCTCGCGGCCGTGGAGCTGGATCATGTCGACCGGGATCCGCGCGACGCTCTCGAGCAGCGCGTCGTCGGGGTCGACCACGAGCCCGACGCGGGTCACGCCGGGCGGCACGCGCGCGGCGAGCGCCGCCGCGGCCTCGGGCGCGAGGCTGCGCGGCGAGGGCGGGAACAGCACGAAGCCGACATAGGCCGCGCCCGCCGCCACGGCCGCCGCCAGCCCCTCGGCCTCGGTGATGCCGCAGATCTTCACGCGCATCCGGGGTCTCCGGGCCGGTCAGCGACGGTCGGGCAGGCGGGGCAGGCTGTCCTCGCCCTCGCCGGCCCGCGCCGAGAGCCGCCGGATCTCGCGGCGCAGCCGGCCGAGCTCGCGCCCGCGCTCCTCGACGAGACGCCGATGGCGCGCCTCGCGGACCCACTCCATCAGCTGGCCGATCAGGATGCCGGCGACCACCGCGACGAGGATGACGAAGGAGAGCGGCACCCCCTCGATCCGGGTGCCGGCCAGCCCGATCTCGGGCGGCAGCAGATGCACGTCGACCGGCGCCATGTTGGCCACGCCGACGATCACGAGCCCGAAGCCGAGGAGCGTCAGGAACAGCAGCTTGATCATCCGCATCGCCGCGTCGCTCCTCCCTCGGCGGCCCCGCGCCGGCGCCCGCGATCCGGCCCGCCGCGCGTCAGTCGGCGTTCATCCGCTCGCGCAGCTCCTTGCCGGCCTTGAAGAACGGCACCGTCTTCTCGGGCACCTCGACCGACTCGCCGGTGCGCGGGTTGCGCCCGATCCGCGCGTCCCGCGTCTTGACCGAGAAGGCGCCGAAGCCGCGCAGCTCCACCCGGTCGCCGCGCGCGAGCGCCTCGGTGATCTCCTCGAACACGGTCGAGACGATCCGCTCCACGTCGCGCTGGTAGAGATCGGGATAGTCCTCGGCAATCTGCTGCACGAGCTCCGACTTGATCATGGGGTCCCCCGGTGCTGGCGCAAATCCCTGATCGGGATCGCATTTTTGTTGCAGGGAGCCTTGCACGCGGCGACGCGCGGGTCAACGGGGGCCGGCTCAGCCGGTGAAGAGCGCGAGCAGCCGCGGGCCCGGCGCGAGCTGCACCGGGGCGGGCAGGCGGCCCTCGACGCGGTCCATGAAACGGTCGAGCCCGAAGGGCAGCCGGTCGCGCTTCGGCTTGTACTCGCGCGCCGGCAGGCTCGCCGCCACCTCGCGCTCGCTCTCGAGCCAGGCGCGCGCCGTCTCCTCGTCGCCGATCTGGTCGACGAGGCCGAGCGCCATCCCCTGATTGCCGGTGAACACGCGCCCGTCGGTCACCTCGGCGAGCGCCGAGCCCTCGAGCCCGCGGCGCTCGGAGACGATCCCGCGAAACCAGTCGAAACTGTCCATGATCAGGTTCTCGAGGGCGGCGATCTCCTCGGGCGTGGTCGCCGAGGTCGGGTTGGGCTCGGCCTTGAGCGGCGCGGACTTCACCTCCACGACCTTGACGCCCACGCTGTCGAGCAGGTCGGTGACGTTGGGGATCTGGCTGATCACGCCGATCGAGCCGGTGATGGTGTTGCGCCGCGCCACGATGTGGTCGGCCCCGATCGCGGCCGCGTAGCCGCCCGACGCCGCCACCTCGCCGAGGACCGCCACCACGGGCTTCTCGGCCGCGACCTCGCGGAGCGCCTCGAAGAGCGCCTCGGAGCCGACGACCGTGCCGCCCGGGCTCGAGATCCGCACGACGAGCGCCTTGGCCTCGTCGGCGTCGCGCACGCGCCGGATCGCCTCGATGCGCGGGCGGTCGTCGACGATCACGCCCTCGATCACGATCCGCGCGACATGCTCGCCCGTCGGCTGCTCGCGCCCGAGGCCGAGATCCGAGGGCCGGGGCACCAGCATCAGCACGATCGCGAGGATGGCGAGGATCGCCAGCGTGCGCCAGAGCGCCAGCCGGCCCCTGAGGCGTCGGCGCTCGATGATGTTCTCGGCTTGCGTGGCCATGCTCGTCTCCGGTCGCCCTTGCTCGCGCGAAGGGGTAGGGCGCGGCCCGCGCTCTGGCAAGGCCGTCGGGCGCCGGACACGTCCGCCCGGCCGTCGCCGCGCGGCCGCGCTGGCCCGTCCGGCCCCGCCGCCCTAGGTCGAGCCCCGGCCGCAGGGGAGGACCGATGTTCGAGACCGCCGTCTACCGGGCCGTCGCGAGGCCCGCCGAAGAGGACCGCGAGCGCGAGCGCCGCGCCGCGCGCCCCTTCGCGATCCATCTCGGCGCACTCGTCGCCACCAAGACCGCCGACGGGCTGATCGATCCGAAGATCGTGCTCGCCTGGCTCCTCGGCGCGGTGGGGGCGCCGGCCGCGATCGTCGGTGCGCTGGTGCCGGTGCGGGAGGCGGGCGCGCTGGTGCCGCAGCTCGCGCTCGCCCGGCGCATCGAGGCGCGGACGGTGCGGAAGGTGTTCTGGGCCGGCGGATCCTTCGTGCAGGGGCTCGCGGCGCTCGCGATCGCCGCGGCCTGCCTCGCGCTCGAGGGCGCCGCGGCCGGCTGGGCGGCCCTCGCCGGCCTCGCGGTGCTGGCGACGGCGCGGGCGGCCTGCTCGGCGAGCCACAAGGACGTGCTGGCCCGCACGCTGCCGAAGGGCCTGCGGGGCACCGTCTCCGGGGCGGCGGGCACGGCGGCCGGCGCGGTGGTCTTCCTCGTCGCCGGGCTCCTCGCGGTCGGGGCGCTGCCGCGCGAGCCCGCCGTGGTCGCCGGGGCGATCGCGGCGGCCGGCGCGCTCTGGATGGCGGGGGCGGCGCTTTTCCTCCGCCTCGACGAGCCGCCCGACCCGGAGCCGGGGTCGGCCGAGCCCGATCTCTCCGACCTCGCCGAGCCGCTCTACGAGGACGGCGAGCTGCGCACCTATCTCGCCGTGCGGGCGCTCCTGATCCCGACGGCGCTCGCCCCGCCCTTCCTCGTGATGCTGAGCGGGGCCGACGGCGCGTCCGCGCTCGGCAATCTCGGCGCGCTGATGATCGCCTCGGCCGCGGCGGGCATCGCGTCGTCCTATCTGTGGGGGCGGATTTCCGACCGCTCGAGCCGGCGCACCATGATCGCCGCGGGCGTCATCGCCTCGGTCACGCTGGGCGCGGCCGCCGCCACGGGGCTCGCGACCGGGGGGCTCGGCGGGGTCGCCGCGGCCTCCGCGTTCGTGTTCCTCGCGCAGATCGCCTACGAGGGCGCGCGCGCCGGGCGGAAGACCCACCTCACGGACATGGCGACCGGCGGGCGCAAGGCGGTCTACACCGCGCTCTCGAACACGCTGATCGGCGCGCTCCTGCTGGCCGGCGGGCTCTTCGGCGCGCTCGCCGATCTCGCGGGGCCGGCCGTGGTGCTCGCGGTCTTCTCGGGCCTCGCGCTCGCGGGCGCCGTCATCGCGGTCGGCCTCTCCGAGGTGCAGCAGGAGGCCGACCGCCGCTGAGCTCCCGCGGGGGACGGGCCGCGGGCGCCGTAGCCCGCGACCCCCGCATCGGTGCCGCCCGGACCCGGGGCCGGTCAGTCGTCGCCGCGGTTCTTGAGCGCCGCGCCGAGGATGTCGCCGAGCGACGCGCCCGAGTCGGACGAGCCGTACTGCTCCACGGCCTCCTTCTCGTCGTCGATCTCGCGCGCCTTGATCGAGAGCCCGATGCGCCGCGACTGCTTGTCGAGGTTGGTCACCTTGGCGTCGACCCGGTCGCCCACCGAGAAGCGGTCGGGCCGCTGGTCCTGGCGGTCCCGCGCGAGATCGGAGCGGCGGATGAACGACTTCATGCCGTCGACCTCGACCTCGATGCCGCCGTCCTCGATCGCGGTCACGGTGCAGGTGACGATCGAGCCGCGCTTCACGCCCTTGGTCGCCTCGGCGAACGGGTCGCCGCCCACCTGCTTGATGCCGAGCGAGATCCGCTCCTTCTCGATGTCGACGTCGAGCACCTGCGCCCGCACCACGTCGCCCTTCTTGTAGTCCTGGATCGCGTCCTCGCCGGAGCGGTTCCAGTCGAGATCGGAGAGGTGGACCATGCCGTCGATGTCGCCGTCGAGGCCGATGAAGAGGCCGAACTCGGTGATGTTCTTGACCTCGCCCTCGACCTCGGTGC
>CAZWDE010000250.1:0-5361 GCA_964632555.1 uncultured Limibaculum sp. | reverse complement strand
GAGCACTGTCTTCGGGAGGCAGGGGCCGCAGGTTCGAATCCTGCCACTCCGACCACGCGCCGGGGATCGGTGCACGCGGAAAATCGCCCTTGCGGCGTCCATCGAAGCGTGCAATATCCGGCGCCGACACGGAACGCGGGCGTAGCTCAGGGGTAGAGCGCAACCTTGCCAAGGTTGAAGTCGTGAGTTCGAATCTCATCGCCCGCTCCATGTCCTCTCCTCACACCTGATCCGCACGCAGCCTCGCGAGCAGGCGCGCCTTCTCGCCGGTGTCCTCCGGCCGCGACAGCGCCTCGCCGAGTGCCTCGAGACTGGCGAGGTTGTGGGTGGCCCGGAGGCTGTCGACCTGCGGCAGCAGCGCCTGCACGCCGGCGGCGCGCGCCTCGAAACCGTCCCAGCGCAGCAGCGGGTTGAGCCAGACGAGCTTGCGGCAGGACAGCCGGAGGCGCTCCGCGGCCGCCCCGAGGCGCTCCGCGTCGTCGCGCTCGAGCCCGTCGGTGATCAGGAGCACCACCGCGCCCTGGCCGAGCACGCGGCGCCCCCAGTCGCGGTTGAAGCGGTCGAGGCAGGCGCCGATCCGCGTGCCGCCCTCCCAGTCGAGCACGGCCCGGCCGGCCCGCGCGATCGCCTCGTCCGGGTCGCGATGGGCGAGATGGCGCGTGATGTTGGTGAGCCGCGTTCCGAAGACGAAGGCGTGGAGCCGCGACCAGCCGCGCACCGGCTGGTTGGCCGCGGCGTGCAGGAAGTGCAGGAGCATCCGGCTGTAGCCCGCCATGCTGCCGGAAATGTCGCAGAGCACCACGAGGGCCGGCCAGCGGGTGCGGCGCGCCCGGCGCTCGAGCTCGCGGGCCTCGCCGCCGCTGCGGAGCGCGCGGCGCATGGTGCCGCGCCAGTCGGCGAGCGGACCCCGCCGGGCGGCCCGGGTGCGGCGCGAGGCGAGCGGGCGCGCCGGCAGGCGGAGACGCCCGATCAGGCGCCGCGCCTCGGCGAGCTCGGCGGCGGTCATCTGCTCGAAGTCGCGGCCGCGGAGAGCCTCGGCCGAGGACACCGTGAGGGTGGCGTCGATCTCGATCTCCTCCGTCTCGGAGGGCGTCTCGGGCGGGCGTTCGGCGCCGGCGGCCAGCGCCTCGGCCGCGCGGTCCTCGCCCGCGCGCTTCTCGCGCTCCTCCCGGGGCACGCGCACCTCGGGCAGCATGAGGCCGAGCGCCTTCTCGAGGAGCTGCGGGTCGCGCCAGAAGAGGTGGAAGCACTGGTCGAAGACGGGGCGCTGCTCGGGTCGGCTGAGAAAGCAGGCCGCGAGGGTGTGGTAGACGTCGGCCCGCCGGCCGATGCCGCCCGCCTCGACGGCGCGGACCGCGTCGAGGGCGCGCGCCGGCCCGACCGGCACCCCGGCGGCCCGCAGGGCCCGGGCGAAGTGCAGGATGTTGGTGGCGAGACGCCCCTCCGACGGCGGCTCGGGCGCCATCAGGCGGCGGCGCCGAGCCCGGCCTTCACCTCGTCGAGGATCCGCCGCGCCTCGGAGCCCTGGAGCCGGGCGATATCGTCCTGGTATTTGAGGAGCGCGCCGAGCGTGTTGGCGACGGTCTCGGGATCGAGCGCCACGGCGTCGAGCGCCACGAGGCAGCGCGCCCAGTCGATGGTCTCCGCCACGCCGGGCGTCTTGAAGAGATCCTCGGCGCGCAGCCGCTGGACGAAGGCCACCACCTGCTCGGAGAGCCGGTGCGGGACCTCGGGCGCGCGGGCGTGCAGGATGGCGAGCTCGCGCTCCATCGTGGGGTAATCGACCCAGTGATAGAGACAGCGGCGCTTGAGCGCGTCGTGCACCTCGCGCGTGCGGTTGGAGGTGATGACCACGATCGGCGGCTCGGCGGCCCTCACGGTGCCGAATTCGGGGATCGTCACCTGGAAGTCGGAGAGCGCCTCGAGGAGGAAGGCCTCGAAGGGCTCGTCCGTGCGGTCGAGCTCGTCGATCAGCAGCACCGGCGGCCCCGCCTCGTGCGGCTCCATCGCGTCGAGGAGCGGGCGGCGGATCAGGAAGCGCTCGGAGAACAGGTCGGAGGCGAGGCTCGACCGGTCGCGGTCCCCGGCGGCTTCGGCGAGGCGGATCTCGATCATCTGCGCGGGGTAGTTCCACTCGTAGACCGCCGAGGCCGTGTCGAGCCCCTCGTAGCACTGGAGCCGGATCAGCCGCCGCCCCAGCGCCGCGGCGAGCGCCTTGGCGATCTCGGTCTTGCCGACGCCCGCCTCGCCCTCGAGGAAGAGCGGCCGCCCGAGACGCAGCGCGAGGAAGGTGACGGTGGCGAGCCCGCGGCCGACCACATAGCCGGTTTCGGCGAGCAGCGCCTCGGTCGCGTCGATGTCCTCGGGGATCTGTCTCATGCACGCTCCGCTCGGCTGGGCTGCGCCCACCAAACCACGCGGACCGGCGAATGCAAGGGCGTCAGAAGCGGGAGCCGGTGAGCCGGCCGGCGACGCCCGGCGCCGCAGCGCCGGGGACGGGGCGTGTCGCGAAGCGCCTCGGCATCGGCATGGCTGTTTGATGCAGCGCGACGCGCGTCACGGGAAGCCCGGCCACCGGCGTGACGACGCCGGCAGCGAGGACATCGACCGCCAGTCGGTTTACCGGCGCGCCCACCGCACGATCGGCGCCTAACCGCGCCTCGCCTCCGCGCTCACATGAGCACCAGCGCGGCGAGGCCGAGGAAGGCGAAGAAGCCCACGACATCGGTCACCGTCGTCACGAAGGTGCCCGAGGCGAGCGCGGGGTCCGCGCCCATCCGCTCGAGCCCGATGGGCACGAGGATGCCCGCGAGGCCCGCGACCAGCAGGTTGACCACCATCGCGATCGCGATCACGCCGCCGAGCACCGGGTCGCCATAGACCGCCCAGGTGGCCGCGCCGATCAGCACCGCGAAGCCGATCCCGTTGAGGACGCCGACCACCGTCTCCCGGCCGACGATGCGCATCATGTTGGCCGGCGTCAGGTCGCGCGTCGCCAACGCGCGCACGGCGACCGTCAGCGTCTGCGTCGCCGCGTTGCCGCCCATCGAGGCGACGATGGGCATCAGCACCGCCAGCGCGACGATCTGGCCGATCACGTCGTCGAAGATCGCGATCACCGCCGAGGCGAGGATCGCCGTCAGCAGATTGACCGCGAGCCACGGAAAGCGCCGCCGCGTGATCGACCAGACGCGGTCGGTGATCTCCTCGTCGCCGACGCCCGCGAGCCGGCGGATGTCCTCCTCGGCCTCCTCCTCGAGCACGGCCATCGCGTCGTCGATCGTGATGACGCCCACGATCCGCCCGCCATCGTCGACCACGGGGCAGGAGACGAGGTGATACTGGTTGAAGGCGTAGGCCACGTCCTCCTGCGCGTCCTCCACGTGCAGGGTGCGCGCCTGCGGGATCATCAGGCTCTCGAGCGTCACCGGGCGGGGATTGGCGAGCAGCCGCGACAGCGGGATCTTGCCGAGCGGATGCATCGCGGCGTCCACCACGTAGACGTCGTAGAACTGGTCCGGCAGCTCCTCCTCGGCGCGCATCTGGTCGATCATCTGGCCCACCGTCCAGAAGGGCGGCGCCTTGACGAAGTCCGACTGCATGAGCCGGCCGGCCGAGTATTCGGGATAGGTGAGCGATTTCGAGATGATCGCCCGGTCCTCGGGCTCGAGCGCCTCGACGACGGCCTCCTGCGCGTCGTCCTCGAGCCCTTCGAGCACGTAGACGGCGTCGTCGCTGTCGAGCTCGCGCACGGCCTCGGCGAGCATCGAGGGGTCGAGCTCGGCGAGCACCTCGTCGCGGACGTTCTCGCCGAGCTCGGCGAGGAAGTCCTTGTCGATGTCGGCCCAGACGAGCTCGAGAAAGGCGCGCCGCTTGGAGGCCGAGAGCTGCTCGGTCAGGTCGGCGAGGTCGGCGACGTGGAGCGGCCGCACGAGCTCGGCGCAGGCCTCGCGGTCCTCGGCCTCGACGGCCTCCAGAACGGCGCTGACGAGCCCCGGTGCGAGGCTGTACTCGTCGTCCTCGTCGCGCGCCTCGCCGTTCTCCGCCATGCTTTCCCCTCTCGACCGCCGGCCCCTTGTAGCGTCCCCCGCCATGTCGCGAAACGGGGCGCCCGCCACGGCGCGCGGAACCGAGGCCGGCTGGCGGGCGTTGCCGCGGCAGGACCTGGCAAGGAGGCACGCCATGAACTGGGAACGCATCGAGGGCAACTGGGAGCAGCTCGCGGGCAGCGTCCGCGAGCAGTGGGGCAAGCTCACCGACAGCGAGGTGGCCGAGATGAAGGGCCGGCGCGACAAGCTCGCGGGCAAGCTTCAGGAGCGCTACGGCATCGCCAAGGAGGAGGCGGAGCGGCAGATCGACGACTGGGCGCGCCGCCACTGAGCGGCGGGCCTAGCGGGCGCGGGCGAGCGCCGTCTCGATCTCCTCGCGGAGCGCGAGGCGCTCGTCGGGGCTGAGGAAGGCGCCGAGCTCGATCTCGCGCCCCCCGCCCCGGAGGGTGAGGTAGTTGCGGAGCCGCGCCCGGCGGTGGAGCGTGAGGCGGACGAAGGCCGGCACCGCCTGCCAGCGCAGCACGCGGCCGCGCGGCTCGCGCCGCTCGACGCGCATCTCGTCCGGCCAGAGCACCACCTCCTCCTCGACGCGCCCCGCGCGCGTGTTGGCCCGGAGCGCGAGGTGGAGGACGCCGAGCGTCGCCGCGCAGAAGGGCAGCAGCCCCCAGAACGCCGGCGTGCCGAGGACCCCCGCCAGAGGCAGCGAGAAGCCGCCGGCCGCGACCCAGAGAAGGCGGCGATGCCCGCGCTGTCCCAGCGAGCGGTTGGGCCAGAGCGTGACGCGATAGATCGGCCGGTCGGCCCGCTCGGGCCAGTCGATCCACGGCTCTTGCCGCCCTGTGCCGTCAGGCATCCGGCCCGCTCGCGCCCTCACGCGTTCAGGCTTCATCCGACCGCGACCGACTTGCGCCAGTAGGCGCCGGACCAGTCGATCGGCTCGATGGGCGCGGTTTCGCCGATGCGCTCGCGGAACTCGTGGCAGGCGATCCGGCATGCCTCCCAGGAGCCGTAATCGTCAACGATCACAAATCCGCCGGGCGAGATGCGATGGTAGAGGTTCTCGAAAATCTGCATGGTCGACTCGTACAGATCGGCGTCGAGCCGCAGCACAGCGAGGCGGTCAACCGGTGCGTTCGGCAGCGTGTCCTTGAACCAACCCTTGAGAAACACAATCCGATCCGGATCGAACCCGAAATGCGCGATGTTCTCCTTGACCTGCTCCAGCGAGACGCAGAGGACCGTTTCGTTGGAGTGATCCCGATGCAGGGCGTCGGCCGGGAAGGCGGCGGTGTCCGGTCTCGGCATTCCCTCG
>CAZWDE010000249.1:0-5378 GCA_964632555.1 uncultured Limibaculum sp. | reverse complement strand
ACACCATGCCCGGCGCCTCCTCCTGGAGGTGGTAGAGCTCCTGCTCGCGGCCGATCCGGCGGTTGTCGCGCCGCGACGCCTCCTCCAGCATGTGCAGATGCGCGTCGAGCTCCGTCCGCGAGCGGAAGGCCACCCCGTAGATCCGCTGCAGCATCCTGTTGCGGCTGTCGCCCCGCCAGTAGGCGCCGGCGACCGACATCAGCTTGAAGGCGTCGGCCGGCACCTGCCCGGTGTGGGCGAGATGGGGGCCCCGGCAGAGGTCCTGCCAGTGGCCGTGCCAGTACATCCGAACGGGCTCGCCCTCCGGGATCGCCTCGACGAGCTCCACCTTGTAGGGCTCGTTGTTCGCCCGGTAGTGGCGGATGGCGCGGTCGCGGTCCCACACCTCGGTGGTCACGGGGTCGCGCCTCTCGATGATCTGGCGCATCCGCTTCTCGATCTCGGCGAAGTCCTCCTGGTGGAAGGGCTCGTCGCGGTCGAAGTCGTAGTACCAGCCGTTCTCGATCACCGGGCCGATGGTGACCTTGGTCTCGGGCCAGATCTCCTGCACCGCGCGGGCCATGATGTGCGCGCAGTCGTGCCGGATCAGCTCGATGACGCCGGGGTCCTCGTCCTTCGGCGTGAGGATCGCGAGGCGTGCGTCGCGCTCGATCGGCTCGGAGAGATCGGCGAGGCGGCCGTCGATGCGGGCCGCGAGCGCGCTCTTGGCGAGCGACTTGGAGATGTCGGCCGCCACCGCGCCCGCCGTCGTGCCCCGCGCATAGGCGCGCTCGGCTCCGTCGGGCAGGGTGATGGTGATGCGGTCGCTCATCGCTCGGGTCCTCGGCTCGCCAGTCGAGCGGCACATTTCCGGGGCCGCCGGGCGCGAGTCAAGGCGGCCCGCGGGAGGGGGCTCAGAGAGCGACGCCGAACGGCCGCCCGGCCGCCTCTTCGTAGACGGAGATCGTCGCCCGCTGCATCGCCGCGACGGTGTAGCTCGCATGGATGCGCGCCCGCGCCGCGAGGCCCATATGCGCGCGCTCGGAGGGGTCGAGGTTGAGCGCCTCGTCGAGCGTTCCGGCGAGCCGGGCGACGTCCTCGGGCGGGTAGAGCCAGCCGGTCTCGCCATGCCGCACGGTCTCGCGCGCGCCGCCGTGGTCGGTCGCGATCACCGGGCGGCCCATCGCCTGCGCCTCGACGATCACCCGCCCGAACGCCTCGGGCTCCACCGAGGCCGAGACCACCACCGAGGCGAGCTTGTAGGCCGCGGCCATGTCGGCGCAGCCGCCGGTGAGCCAGACCTGCCCCTCGAGCCCGCGGGCGCGGATCCGCGCCTCGAGCGCGCGCGCGTACCAGTCCTCCCCGCCCTCGCCGACGATCAGGATGAGGAAGTCCTCGCCGCGCCGCTGGCGCAGCAACGCCGCCGCCTCGATCAGCCGCTCCTGCCCCTTCCAGCGCGTGAGCCGCCCGGGCAGCATCACCACCGGGCGCGGGTCGTCGAGGATGCCCCAGGCCTCGGCGAGCTTGACCGTGCGCTCGTGGCCCACCGCCTCCTCGGAGAAGACCGAGATGTCGGCGCCCCGCGGGATCACCACGATGCGTTCGGGGGCCACCCTGTGGCGCTCGACGATCAGCTCGCGGATGAACTCCGAGATCGCGATCACCGGCCGGCCCATCGCCATCACCGCGTTGTAGCGGCGCTTGAGCGGCAGGTCCTCGTTGTAGGCGCCGTGATAGGTGGTGACGAAGGCCCGGCCGGTGCGCCGCGCGGCCCAGAGGGCGCTCCAGGCCGGCGCGCGGGATCGGGCGTGGACGACGTCGACCCCCTCTTCGCGGATCAGCCGCGCGAGCAGCCCCGCGTTCTGCCAGAGGCTGACGACGTTCTTGGTGGCGACGTTCATCTCGAAGACCTCGCCGCCCGCGCGCGCGATCCGCGGCGCCATCTGCCCGCCCGAGGTGGCGACGAGCGCCCGCCCGCCGGCGTTGGCGATCGCCTCGACGATCTCGACGGTGCCGCGCTCGACGCCGCCCATGTCGAGGCGGGGCACGACCTGCAGCACGGTGAGCGGGCGGTGGCCTTCCGGAGCTCGGAAGGACCGGCTAAGGTCCGCCGGTGCCTGTCCCGTGAAGGAGGACGACGCCGCCATGACCGCCCCGGACTTCCTCGACCGTCCTCGAAAACCCGGACTTGCGTATCACAGGCTCGAGGCGAAAGGCGATGGGGCATCGCGGGCCGGGGTGGTTTTTCTGGGGGGCTTCCGCTCCGACATGACCGGGACCAAGGCGGTCTTCCTGGAGGACTGGGCGCGCACCCGCGGGCGCGCCTATCTCCGCTTCGACTATTCGGGCCACGGTCGGAGCGACGGGCGCTTCGAGGACGGCACCATCGGGGACTGGGCGGCGGACGCCGCCGAGGCGATCGCGGCCCTGGCCGCCGGCCCGCAGATCCTCGTCGGCTCCTCGATGGGCGGGTGGATCGCCGGGCTGATCGCGAAGCGCAGCCCCGAGCGCGTCGCCGCGCTCGTCGGCATCGCCGCCGCGCCCGACTTCACCGAGGACGCGATGTGGGCGGCCTTCGACGCGGACCAGCGCGCCGCCCTCGAGCGCGACGGGCGGATCGAGCTGCCGTCGGACTATTCCGACGAGCCGACGCCCGTGACGCTGCGGCTGATCGAGGATGGCCGCGCGCATCTCCTGCTCCGCGAGCCGCTCTCGATGCCCTTCCCCGTCCGCCTCCTGCACGGCACGGCCGACCGGGACGTCGACCCCGCGGTCGCCCTTCGCCTGCTCGGGCACATCGCGTGCCCGGACGCCCGCCTCACCCTCGTCAAGGACAGCGATCACCGGTTCTCGTCGGCGCGCGACCTCGCCCTGCTCGCCGACACGCTCGACGAGCTGAGCGATCTCCTCGGCCCCGCGCGCGCCTGATCCGGTGGTCGGCCTCACCTCGCGGATCGGCGACCTCGCCGACGGGCTGCTCGGCGGGCTCGAAAGCGTCGCCGAGCGCACCGGGCGCTGGCTGGAGCCGACGCTCCGGCTCGGCGTCACCGGGCTCTCCGGCGCGGGCAAGACGGTCTTCATCACCGCGCTGGTCGCGAGCCTGCTCAGGCGCGGGCGCATGGGCCGCTTCGGTCCGGAGGCCGACGGGCGCATCCTCGCGGCGATGCTGAGCCCGCAGCCCGACCCGGCGATCCCCCGCTTCGCCTACGAGAGCCATGTCGCGGCCCTCACCGGGCGGCCGGCCGCCTGGCCCGAGTCGACGCGTTCGGTGAGCCAGCTCCGGCTCTCCTTCCGCTATCGTCCGACCGGGTTCCTGACGGGGCTCGCCGGCGCGGCGACGCTCCATCTCGACATCGTCGACTATCCGGGCGAGTGGCTCGCGGACATTCCGCTGCTCGACACCGACTACGAGAGCTGGGCGCGCGCGGCGCTGGCGCTGGCCGAGAGCCCGCTCCGCCGCGCCGAGGCGGCCGACTGGCGCCGCGCGCTCGCCGCCGCCGACCCCGCCGCCGAGCACGCCGAGCCGGCGGCCGAGGCGCTCGCCGCCGCCTGGGCCGGCTATCTCGCCAGGTGCCGGGCCTCGGGGCTCGCCGCGCTCTCGCCGGGGCGGTTCCTGATGCCGGGCGAGCTCGCCGGATCGCCCGCGCTCACCTTCGCGCCGCTGCCGAAGCCGGCGCGCGCGCCCCGCGCGAGCCTCTATGCCGAGATGGCGCGGCGCTTCGAGGCCTACAAGCGCCATGTCGCGCGGCCGTTCTTCGAGACCCATTTCGCCGCCCTCGACCGGCAGGTGGTGATGCTCGACCTTTTGCGCGCGCTCGCCGCCGGCCCCCGCGCGCTCGGCGACCTCGCGGGCGGGATGGAGGCGATGCTGGCGGCCTTCCGGCACGGGACCAACAGCTGGCTCGACCGCATCCTCGGCACGCGGCGGATCGACCGGCTGCTGTTCGTCGCCTCCAAGGCCGACCACCTCCACCACGAGCAGCACGGCGCGCTGACCCGCCTCGCCGAGACGATGCTCTCGGAGGCCGCCGACCGCGCCGCCTTCCGCGGCGCCGAGACGCGCGCCATGGCGATCGCGGCGATCCGGGCGACCGCCGAGCAGGAGGTCACGCGGCGCGGCGAGACGCTCCGCCTGGTGCGCGGGCGCCGGCTCGACACCGGCCGCGAGGCGGCGCTCTACCCCGGCGCGCTGCCCGAGGATCCGCGCCCGCTCCTCGCCGCGGCCCGCGACCCGGCGGGCACCGAGGTCGACTGGCCGGACGCCGAGTTCGCCTCGGTGCCGTTCGCCCCGCCCGACTGGGGCGCCGATCCGGGCGACGGCCCGCCGCATATCCGCCTCGACCGCGCCCTCGATTTCCTTCTCGCCGACAAGCTGGAGTGAGCGATGCCGGCCCACCGCCCGTCCCGACCCGTCGTGCTCGACCTCGACGAGACCGAGCTGCCCGCCGCGCCCTCGCCGGCCGAGGCGCCGCCCCCGCCCGAGCCCGGCGAGAGTCCCGCCGTCGAGCGGGCCCTGCACCGCGCCGCGCGCGGGGGCGCGACAAGCTGGCTCTCGCGGCTCTTCTGGAGCGCGCTCGGGCTCGTGGCGGGGCTCGCGCTCTGGCTCGCGGCGGTCGACTTCCTCGCCGCCCTCGAGGCGCAGGCGCCGTGGCTCGCGACGGGCGGCGCGGCGCTCCTCTGGCTGCTGGCCGGGCTCGCGCTCCTCTGGGCGCTGCGCGAGGCGGCGGGCATCGCCCGGCTCCGCCGGCTCGACGGGCTGCGCCGGCTCGCCCTCTCGGCGACCGAGACCGAGGGGATGCGGCCGGCGCGGCGGCTCGTCGACCAGCTCGGCACGCTCTATGCGGGCCGGGGCGACCTCGCCGCTGGGCTCGAGAGCCTCGGCCGGCGGGCGCCGGAGGCCGAGGACGGCCCGGCGCTGGTCGATCTCGCGGAGCGCGCGCTGATGCCGGGGCTCGACGCCGAGGCCGAGCGCGCGGTCGCCCGCGCCGCGCAGCGGGTGGCGGCCGTCACCGCCTTCGTGCCGGTGCCGGCGGTCGACGTCGTCGCGGTGCTCGCCCAGAACGCCGGCATGATCCGCCGCATCGCCGAGATCTATGGCGGGCGCGCGGGATGGCTCGGCTCGGTCCGGCTCCTCCGCGCGGTGGCGCAGCATCTCGTGGCGACCGGCGCGATCGCGGCGACCGACGACCTGATCGCCCCGGTCGTCGGCGGGGGCGTGCTGAGCACCGTCTCGCGGCGCTGCGGCGAGGCGGCGGTGAACGCGGCGCTGACGGCGCGGGTCGGCGTCGCGGCGATCGAGGTCTGCCGGCCGCTGCCGTTCCGGGCGCGCCCCGCGCCGCGCGCCTCGGGCCTCGTGCTCTCGGCGCTGCGCGGCTGGCAGCGCGACCGGCCGGCGGGCC
>CAZWDE010000248.1:0-5401 GCA_964632555.1 uncultured Limibaculum sp. | reverse complement strand
CGACCGCGAGGGGGCGCTCCGCAGCTACCGCAAGTTTCTCGTCTGCTATCTCGGGATCTTCGAGCGGATGGGGCTGAAGGCGGTGCCGATGCGCGCCGAGTCGGGACCGATCGGCGGCGACTACGCGCACGAGTTCCTCGTGCTGGCCGAGACGGGCGAATCGGGCGTGTTCCTCGACCGCGCGATGGCCGAGCGCAGCCTCGGCGCGCGCGCGGTCGATTTCGACGACCACGCCGGGATCGAAGCGATCTTCGACGCATGGACCTCCGGCTACGCGCGCACCGACGACACCCACGATCCCGCGGCCTTCGAGGCCGCGGTGGCCGGGGGCGACCGGGTCGAGGCGCGCGGCATCGAGGTGGGCCACATCTTCTATTTCGGCACCAAGTATTCCGAGCCCATGCAGGCGCTCGTCACCGGGCCGGACGGCGAGCGCGTTCCGGTGCATTCGGGCTCCTACGGCGTCGGCGTCTCGCGGCTGGCCGGCGCGATCATCGAGGCGAGCCACGACGAGAAGGGGATCGTCTGGCCGGAATCGGTCGCGCCCTTCGCGGTCGGGCTCGTGAACCTCAAGCAGGGCGACGCGGCGACCGACGCCGCCTGCGAGAGCCTCTACCAGCACCTGACCAAGGCCGGGCTCTCGGTGCTCTACGACGACCGCGACGAGCGGGCGGGCGCGAAATTCGCCACCATGGAGCTGATCGGGCTGCCCTGGCGCGTCACGGTCGGCCCCCGCGGCCTCGCGAGCGGCCATGTCGAGCTTGCCCGGCGGCGCACCGGCGAGACCGAGGAGCTCACGCCCGAGGCCGCCGTCGCGCGGCTCGTCGACACCTATGCGGGGCTCTGAGGCGAGCCGGTGAGCCGCCGCGCGCCCCGCGCGTCTGCGTCAATCTCTCGCGAGCCGCGGCCTGCGGGTTGGACGGGCGGGCCGGCGACCGGATATGGAGGGGCGCGCGCGACGGGCGCGCCGCACGGCCCCGGAGCCCCGATGAGCGAGCACAGAGCGCCGGCCTTCTCCCGGCTCGAATGGATGATCGCCGGCCGCTACCTGCGCGCCCGCCGCCGCGAGGGGGCGATCTCGGTGATCGCGGGGTTCTCCCTCGTCGGCATCATGCTCGGCGTCGCGACGCTGATCATCGTGATGTCGGTGATGAACGGCTTCCGCGCCGAGCTCGTGGCCCGCATCCTCGGCGCGCAGCCCCACATCAGCGTGATCGCGGCGAGCGAGGGCGGGCTCGGCGACCACGCGGCGCTCGCCCGGGAGATCGCCGCGCTCGAGCCGGTGATCCGCGCCGCCCCCACGATCGAGCGCCAGCTGATGGCCTCCTCGCCCGCGGGCAACGCGGGCGCGGTCCTGCGCGGGCTGACGCCCGAGGCGCTGCGCTCGCTGCCGGGCGTCGCCGATCCCGAGGAGGCGTGGGGCGACATCGACCGCTTCGCCGAGGGCGTCGCGATCGGCGCGGGGCTCGCCGAGAAGCTGCGGGTGCGGGTGGGCGACGAGGTGACGCTGATCTCGCCGCGCGGCGAGGCGCTCGCCTTCGGGGTCGCGCCCCGGGTCTGGCGCCGGCCGGTGACCTATGTCTTCCGCATCGGCATGAGCCAGTACGACAACGCCTTCGTCTTCATGCCGCTGGCCGACGCGCAGAAATATTTCCGCACCGAGGGCGCCGTCGACGCCATCGAGGTGATGGTCGACCGCCCGGACGAGGTCGAGCGGATCGGCGCCGAGATCGAGCGGCTGCTGACCGGCCGCGAGGCCTACACCTGGAACTGGCAGCGGGCCAACGGCGCCTTCCTCGCCGCCCTCCGGGTCGAGCGCAACGTGATGTTCCTGATCCTGACGCTGATCATCCTCGTCGCCGCGCTCAACATCATCTCCGGGCTCATCATGCTGGTGAAGGAGAAGGGGCGCGACATCGGGATCCTGCGCACGATGGGGCTCTCGCGCGCCTCGGTGCTGCGCGTCTTCTTCATCTGCGGCGCCTCGATCGGGGTGATCGGCACCGTGCTCGGCGTCGGCCTCGGGGTGGTGTTCACCGAGAACGTCCAGGAGATCCAGGCCTTCGTCGAGCGGCTCTCGGGCGGCTCGGTGTGGGACCCGGAGGTGCGCTTCCTCACGCGGGTGCCCGCGGTGATGCACGCCTCGGACGTGATCTTCACGGTGGTGATCGCCCTCGGGCTCTCCTTCCTCGCCACCTGGTATCCGGCCTGGCGCGCGGCGCGGCTCGATCCGGTGGAGGCGCTCCGCTATGAATGAGGCGCGGGTGGGGAGGCCGGCCGGCGCGGCCGAGGCGCTGCGCCTCGAGGGGATCACCCGCGTCTTCGCGCAGGGCCCGCGGCGGATCGAGGTGCTGCGGGACGCCGAGCTCGAGGTGCGCCCGGGCGAGGCGGTCGCGCTCGTCGCGCCCTCGGGCGCCGGCAAGTCGACGCTCCTGCAGATCGCCGGGCTGCTCGACACGCCGGACGGCGGCACGGTCTCGATCGCGGGCCGGGCGCTCACCGGGCTCGACGACCGCGCCCGCACGGCGGCCCGGCGCGACCTGATCGGGTTCGTCTACCAGTTCCACCACCTGCTGCCGGAGTTCTCGGCGGAGGAGAACGTGGCGCTGCCGCAGATGGCCGCGGGACGCCCGCGCGGCGCCGCGACCGAGCGGGCGCGCCAGCTCCTCGGACGGCTCGGCCTCGCCGAGCGCACGGGCCACCGCCCGGCCGAGCTCTCCGGCGGCGAGCAGCAGCGGGTCGCGGTGGCGCGCGCGCTGGCCAACGCCCCGCGCCTTCTGCTGGCCGACGAACCGACGGGCAATCTCGATCCCGAGACCTCGGACCGGGTGTTCGTGGCGATGCTCGATCTCGTGCGCGAGACCGGGCTCGCCGCGCTGATCGCGACGCACAACCACGCGCTCGCGGCGCGGATGGACCGCATCGTCACCCTCGAGAACGGCCGGGTGCGCCCGGCCTGAGAGGCTCCGCGCTCAGGCCGCGGACGCGGCGCCGACCCGCGCGGCGATGAGATCGTAGGCCCGCGCCCAGGCCGCGTCGGTCTCGGCGTCGTAGCGCTCGCCGAGCGTCGCGGCCATCGTCTCGCGCAGCGCCTCGCCCATCGGCGCGAAATGCTCGGGGCGGACGCCATAGGCGCGATGGCCCGCCGCGAGCCGCTCGAACTGCGGATCGAGCGCGTCCGGCCGGTCGAGCCCGCCGACGATCACGGCGAGCGTCGAGAGGAAGCGCATCCCCTGCTCGGCGAGGTCCTCGCGGAACAGCGCCCGCGTCTCCGGCGCCCGGGCGAACAGCCGGTCGTAGAAGTCGGTGCCGAAGGGATCGCGCCCCGTCTTCTGCTCGCGGAGCCGGTCGAAGCTCTGGCGGATCCGGGCGATCTCGGTCTCGGTCAGCGACATGGGCGGGCCTCCTCATCCGGTTCGGGGCCGAGACTGACCACCGCCGCCGGCCCCGGCCATGATCCAGCGCAAGGAGCGCCGCTCAGCCGCCGGTCGCAGCCTCCCCGGCCGCCTCGGGCGCCGCCGGCTCGGCCGCGTCGGCCGCCTCCATCTCGGGCGCCCGCGGGTCGAGCGGGAGCGCCGCGAGCGTGGTGCGGTTGAGGCCCGTGGGCACGAAGGCCTCCTTCTCCTCGGTCGCGGGCGCGCGGCGGCGGGTCATGCGCCAGACCGCGAAGAGCGCGAGCGCGCCATGCGCCGCGGCGGTGGTGAGGAAGAGCGCGTTCGGGTCGGTCGCGGACATCGCGAGGCCCGCGACGATCGGCCCGGCGATGGCGCCGAGGCTCCAGAGCAGGAGCGAGCCGCTCGCCGCCTCCACGAAGCCCTCCGGGCTCACGAAGTCGTTCATGTGGGCGATGCAGAGCCCGTAGAGCGGGTAGGTGAAGGCGCCGAGCAGGAACCCCGCCAGCACCCAGGGCCAGGAGATCGGCAGCCCCAGCGCCCGGGCCACCCCGAAGGCGATGCCGATCTGCCCGCTCAGCGCCATCCAGACGCCGAGCGCCCCGGCCACCGTGGCGAAGCCCGCGATGACGAGGCGCCGGTCGATCCGGTCGGAGAGATGGCCGGCCGGCAGCTGCATCACCGCCGCGCCGAGGATCGTGGCGCTGACGAAGAGCGCGGTCTCGAGCGTGGTGAAGCCGAGGCCCGCGACGAACACCGCGCCGAGCGTGCCGAGCGCGCCGTTGGCGACGCCGACGAGCACCGCGCCCACGGCGCCGACCGGCGAGGCCCGGATCAGGCGGCCGAGGCGGATCCGCACCGGGCCGATCGGCGCCGGCACCACGGCGGTGGTCAGCCCCACCGGGATCAGCGCCCAGCCGATCGCGATGCCCGCGATCGCGAAGAGCGCGAAGCCGCCGGGGTCGCCGGCGCTCGCGAGCATCTGCCCGAGCGTCACGCAGGCGTAGTTGACCACCATGTAGACGCCGAGGATCCGCCCGCGGGTCGCGTTCTCGGCCTTCTCGTTGAGCCAGCTCTCGACCACCATGAACATGCCGGCGAGCGCCATGCCGCTCACCGCGCGCAGCAGGAGCCACACCCAGGGCACGACGGCGATCGCGTGGATCAGCGCGGCGCTCGCGGCGACGGCGGCGAAGACGCCGAAGGCGCGGATGTGGCCGACCCGGCGGACAACGTGGACATCGAGCACGCAGCCCGCGAGGAAGCCGAGCGAGAAGGCCGCGCCCATCGCGCCGAGGAGGCCCGTGGAGAACCCCTCGGCGACGCCCCGGAGCGGCAGGATGAGCCCCTGCAGACCGTTTCCCACGTAAAGGAGCCCGGCGCTGAGCAGCACGGCCCCGACCGGGCCCAGAAACACGCGCAGCACGTCGCCCCCCTCCTCGATCGCCCGCCGGGCCGCGAGCCTCGCAGGCCGGCTGGCGCCCGGCAACCCCGCGCCGGCGGTCAGAGCGGCCGGGCGACCATGGCGCAGAGCAGCTCGAACATCACGGTCGCCCCGTTGAGCGCGGTGATCTGGCCGACATCGAAGGGCGGCGAGACCTCGACCATGTCGGCGCCGCGGATGTCGAGGGCGGCGAGGCGGCGGATCATCCCCTGCGCCTCGCGCATCGTCAGGCCCCCCGCCTCGGGCGTGCCGGTGCCGGGGGCGAAGGCCGGGTCGAGCGCGTCGATGTCGAAGGAGACATAGGCCGGCCGGTCGCCGACGATCCCCACCGCCTCGTCGATCACCGCGCGCCAGCCGCGCTCCTCGACCTCCTCGATCGGGATCACGCGCATGCCGCTGTCGTAGGAGAACTTCCACATCTCCATGGAGTGGACCGAGCCGCGGATGCCGATCTGGACGACCCGCGCGGGGTCGAGCAGGCCCTCGTCGACCGCCACCTTGAAGGGCGCGCCGTGGTGGAAGCGGCTGCCCATATAGCCGTCGCCGGTGTCGCAATGGGCGTCGA
>CAZWDE010000247.1:0-5420 GCA_964632555.1 uncultured Limibaculum sp. | reverse complement strand
GGTCGCGCTTCACGGCAGACGACCCGTCGCGGCGGGTGTAGGCGCCGGTGAGAAGGTTCTCTTCGAACGTCAGGTGCTCGAAGCAGTGCCGACCATCCATCACCTGCACCACGCCGCGGCGCACGAGCGCGGCGGGCCCGCGCTCGGCCACCGGCTCGCCGCGATAGCGGATCGTGCCCTTGGTCACCTCGCCGCGCACGCTGTGCAGCAGGTTGGAGACGGCCCGCAGCGTGGTGGTCTTGCCCGCGCCGTTGCCGCCCAGCAGCGCCACGATGCCCCCCTTTCGGAGCTCGAGGGAGACGCCCTTCAGCACCAGGATGACGTGGTTGTAGATCACCTCGATGTTGTTGACCTCGAGGAGGATATCCGGCTCGGGGAGCGGCTGCGCGGCCTCGGCCATGGTGCGGACCTCAGGCCGGTTCCGGCTCGCGGGCCGGCGCCGGCGCCGGGGGCCTCGGCGTCGCCTCGCTCGGCGCCGCGACCGCGTCGGCGGCTGCTGCCGTGCGGGCCGCGGCTCTAGCGGCCTCGGCCGCGCGCGCGGCGCGCGAGGCCCGGCGCGAGGCGTGGACGATGAGGCCGAAGAACGCCAGCTTCGAGACGAGCACGGCGACGCCGGCGGCGGTGGTCGGATCCATCTGTGCCTCCCTGTCGAACGGACCGGGCCCGGCGCACCGGGCCCGCTTAAAGACCTAGCTCACTCGCAGCGCGGCTCGATCCCCGCCTCCTCGGCGAAGGCCTGGCTGTCCTCGAGGATCAGCGGATCGACGACCTCGCGGTCGGCCGGGATGAAGTCGGTGATCAGCCGCCAGGTCTGCGCGCCCGCGTCCCACTGCTGGATCGCGCCGAGCCCCGGCGGCCCGTGGTCCTCGCAGGTCACCTGGAAGGTCGGCATGAAGCCCGGCAGGCCGTTCCCGGCGAGCACCGCCTCGGTGATCTCGAGCGCCTCCATGCCGTCGCGCATCATCTGGGGCGTGATGTCGGCGACGCCGTGGATCTCCTGCGCCGTCTTCGCCGCCTCGACCGCCAGCATCGCCGCCTGCATCCCGCGATTGTAGAGCACCGTGCCCCACTGGTCGCCGGCGCCCGCGAACTTGCCCGGCTCGTAGACGTGGCGGCGCAGGTCCTCGTAGATCGGATAGCCGTCGCCCACGCCGTGCATGGTGATCGCCTTGTAGCCGTCGGCCGCCGCGCCCGCGGGCAGCACGTCGTTCTCGGACGCCGACCACCAGACGCCGATGAACTTGTCCATCGGGAAGCGGATCGAGGCGGCCTCCTGGATCGCCACCTGGTTCATCACGCCCCAGCCCCACATCACGACATAGTCGGGCTGCTGGCGGCGCACCTGCAGCCAGGTCGACTTCTGCTCCTGCCCGGGATGATCGACGGCGAGCAGGATCAGCTCGTAGCCGTGCTTGCCGGCCAGCACCTCGAGCGTGCGGATCGGCTCCTTGCCATAGGCCGAGTTGTGGTAGACGAGCGCGATCTTCTTGCCCGAGAGGTCGCCCCCTTCCTCGTCGAGGATGTGCTTGACGATGATCGAGGCCGCGTCCCAGTAGGTTCCGGGATAGTTGAACACCCACTCGAAGATCCGCCCGTTCGCGGCCGAGGTGCGCCCGTAGCCCATGGTGTGCAGCGGGATCTCGTCGGCCGTCACCTTGGGGATCAGCTGGTAGGTGATCCCGGTCGAGAGCGGCTGGTAGACGAGGCTGCCCTCGCCCTTGGTCGCCTCGTAGCACTCGACGCCCTTCTCGGTGTTGTAGCCGGTCTCGCAGGGCAGGACGCGCGCCTTGACCCCGCCGATGCCGCCGTCGCGCTCGTTGACGAGCGTGAAGTAGTCGGCATAGCCGTCGGCGAAGGGGATGCCGTTCGGCGCGTAGGGGCCGGTGCGGTAGTCGAGCGAGGGGAACACGAGGTCCGCCGCCGCCGGGGTCGCGAGCGCGGCCGCGAGCGCGGCCGCAAGGACTGGCCTCAGGATGTCTGTCACGTCTTTCCTCCCTGTGTCGGTCGTGTCGTCGGTCAGTAGGGGAACGGCCAGAGCCGCAGCCGTTCCTTCGCGGTGCGCCAGAGCGCGGCGAGCCCGTGCGGCTCCTTGATCAGGAACAGGATGATCAGCGCGCCGACCGTCATGATCTGCAGATGCTCGGCGATGTCCGTCGGCCAGCCCAGCAGCCCGACGAAGAGGTTCTTGAACAGCACCGGCAGCAGCACGATGAAGGCGGCCCCGATCAGCGAGCCGAAGATCGACCCGAGCCCGCCGATGATGATCATGAAGAGGACGTCGAAGGACTTGTCGATCGCGAAGCTCTCGGTGGGCTCGACGGCGCCCGACCAGAGCGCGAAGTAGAGCGCGCCGGCGATCCCGATGTAGAAGGACGAGATCGCGAAGGCCGAGAGCTTGGCCGCGAGCGGGTTCACCCCGATGATCTCGGCGGCGATGTCCATGTCGCGGATCGCCATCCACTGCCGGCCCATGCGCCCGCGCACGAGGTTGCGCGCCGCCCAGCCGAAGACGAAGAGAAAGGTCAGACAGAAAAGATAGGTGGTCGCCGGCGCGGTCTCCGGGCCCGTGACGGTCAGACCGAGGAGGGTGCGCTCGGGCACGGTGATCTGGCCGGTGGCGGAGTAATTGTATGACCATTCCCACTTGTTGAACAGCCAGATCAGGAAGAACTGCGCCGCGAGCGTCGCCACCGCGAGGTAGAACCCCTTGATCCGGAGCGAGGGCAGGCCGAACAGCAGCCCCACCACCGCGGCGGACAGCCCGCCGAGCAGCACCGACGAGACGATGTCGAGCGGCGGCAGCAGGATCGCGACATGCTCCCACCCCTCGGCGCCGTAGCCGACCGGCAGGTAGATATCCATGCCGGTCAGGAACTTGTAGCAGCCATAGGCGCCGACCGCCATGAACCCGCCGGTGCCGAGCGAGACCTGGCCGCAATAACCGGTGAGGATGTTCAGCCCGATCGCCGCCAGCGCATAGATGAAGAACGGCAGGAACACCGCCTTCTCCCAGTAGTCGTTGACGAGGAACGGGATCACCAGGAAGGCGATCGCCACCAGCCCCCAGAAGCGCCAGAAGTCGAAGGCGATCGGAAAGGTCGCATGGTCCGCCGCATAGCTCGTCTTGAACTCGCCAGCCTCGCGATAGAACATCTCAGACCTCCGTGGCCGCGCGCGGGCCGGCGCCTGCGGTGCGCGCCCGTGTCTTGACCCGACGTCCGCATTCCCCCATCTCCAAACCGGGTCGGAGCCAAGCGGGGGCGCTCATGTCGGTGGCGGACGAGATCGAGAAGCTGCGGCGGCTCCGGGAGAGCGGCAGCCTCACCGACGAGGAGTTCGAGGCCGCCAAGCAGCGGGCCATCAGCGGCACCGCGCCGGCCAGCGCGGACAACGGCGGCACCCACCGCGCCCTCTGGGCGCTGGTGGTGGCGGTGCTGCTCGCGGGGGCCGGCGTGGTCTTCTTCCTGCACGAGGCGGGCGAGACACTGAAGCTCATCGCCGGCACCGCGGCCGTCGCGGCCGGGCTCGCCGGTGCAGCGCTCGGGGCGATGGAGGATCTCGGCGTCCTCGCCATCGGGGCCTTCGGCCTCGGCGCGATCGCGATCGGCGCCGTCGTCTTCGTGGGCCTCGCGCCGGTCATCATCCCGGTCGCGCTGGCGGTCCTCGCCGTCGTCGCGATCTGGGCCTGGTTGGGCGAGTTCTTCACGGGCTGACCCCCCAGTGCGGCGCGTCGCCGGGGAAGTCCTGCCCCTGCGGCTCGACGAGGCAGAAGCGGTGGCCGGTCGGCGCCTCCATCACGATCCAGTCGCCCCGCACCCAGCCGAGATTGCGCGCGCCGAGGGCCTCGAGCCGGGCCGCCTCGGCCTCGCGGTCGTCGGTTTCGATGTCGAGATGGACGCGCGGCGCGTGCTCGACCGCCTGCAGGAGGATCTTCGGATAGCCCTGCCGGTCGGCCAGCACCGCGTATTTCCCGTTGGCGTCGACCTCGCCGGACACGCCGAGCGCGGCGGTCCAGAACGCGGTCGCGGGCCCGAGATCCGCCGTCTCGCAATCGATCACGATCACCCCGATGCGGGAACGGTGCGCCATCAGACCCTCTCGATGATCTTCTCGCCGAAGAGCCCCTGCGGCCGGAACAGCAGCACCACCATCGCGAGCATGTAGGCGAACCAGTTCTCGGTCGCCCCGCCGATGGCCGGCCCGATGTAGAACTCGAAGAGCTTCTCGCCGACGCCGATGATCAGCCCGCCGACGATCGCGCCCGGGATCGAGGTGAAGCCGCCGAGCATCAGCACCGGCAGCGCCTTGAGCGCGATCAGCGACAGCGAGAACTGCACGCCCGAGCTCGCGCCCCACATGATGCCGGCCACCAGCGCGACGATCCCCGCGACCGACCAGACGAGCCACCAGATCGTGCGCAGCGAGATGCCGACCGAGAGCGCGGCCTGATGATCGTCGGCCACCGCCCGCAGCGCGCGGCCCATCTTGGTGTACTGGCTGAACAGCGTGAGCGACACGACGAGGATCACCGCGACCACGGCCGCCGCGATCTCCAGCTTGTCGATGAACATGCCCGTGGTGTCGATCAAAGTGTCTGACGGCCCCTGCGGCAGGCCGATGTTCAAAGGTTTGACGTTTGCGCCCCACATCAGGTCGCCCATCCCTTCGAGGACGAAGGCCAGACCGATCGTCGCCATGAACAGGATGATGCCGGGCTGGTTGACCAGCGGCTCGAAGATGATGCGCACCACGAGCCAGCCGAGGCCGATCATCACCGCGAGCGTCGCGAGGATCGCCGGCAGGTCGGCCATGCCGGTCTCGGACCAGTGGTGGATCTCGGTGCCGAAGATCGCATTGATCAGGTGCGCGAAGGGCACCTGCCCAGTCTGGAAGCCGACGAGCGTGAGCGCGGCGAAGAGCGCCAGCACCCCCTGCGCGAAGTTGAAGATGCCCGAGGCCTTGAAGATGAGCACGAAGCCCAGCGCCACGAGCGAATACATCACGCCCGCGAGCAGACCGGAGATCGCCACCTCCCAGAAGAAGACGTCGGTCAGCGCACCGGTCGCCGCGAGCAGCAGCAGAGCCGCGAGGCCGGCCGCGATCAGCGCCTTCGCGCCCGCGCCGAGCCCCGCGAGGAGCGCGCCGGCGCGCGAGGCGGGCCCGTAGCTGCGCCCCGGCGTCGCGTCAGTCATGGGCCACCCCCAGATAGGCGTCGATCACGTCCTGGTTCGTGCGGATCTCGTCGGGCGTTCCGTCGCCGATCTTGCGGCCGAAATCGAGCACCACCACGCGGTCGGCGAGGTCCATGACCACCCCCATGTCGTGCTCGATCAGCACGATGGTGGTGCCGAACTCGTCGTTCACATCGAGGATGAAGCGGCACATGTCCTCCTTCTCCTCGACATTCATGCCGGCCATCG
>CAZWDE010000246.1:0-5450 GCA_964632555.1 uncultured Limibaculum sp. | reverse complement strand
CGACGGTTTGGCGATATGGAAGGCGCCCGACGCGATGAAGAGGATGTGGTCGGTCCGCACCGGGCCGTGCTTGGTCGCCACCTGCGTGCCCTCGATGAGCGGCAGCAGGTCGCGCTGCACCCCCTCGCGGGAGACGTCGGCGCCCCGCGCGTCCGACCGCGCGCAGACCTTGTCGATCTCGTCGACGAAGACGATGCCGTTCTGCTCGACCGACTCGATGGCGGCGCGCGTGATCTCCTCCTGGTCGATCATCTTGTCCGCCTCCTCGGCGATCAGCACCTCGTAGCTCTCCGAGACGGTCATCCGCCGCTTGCGCGTGCGCCCGGAAAACGCCTTGCCGAAGAGATCGCCGAGCGAGGCGAGCCCCGCCTGCCCCTGCATGCCGGGCAGGTCGAGCATCGGCAGCTGCGGCCCGGCCTCGGCCACCTCCACGTCGATCACCGTGTCGTCGAGCTCGCCCGAACGCAGCTTCTTGCGGAAGGCGCCGCGCGTCGTCTCGCCCGCCTTGTCGCCGACGAGGGCGGTGATCACCCGCTCCTCGGCCGCGCCGTGGGCCTTGGCCTTGAGCGCGCGGCGGCGGCTCTCGCGGGTCATCACCATCGCCTGTTCGAGCAGGTCGCGCACGATCTGCTCGACATCGCGGCCGACATAGCCGACCTCGGTGAATTTCGTCGCCTCGACCTTGAGGAACGGCGCCTCGGCCAGCTTGGCGAGGCGGCGCGAGATCTCGGTCTTGCCGACGCCGGTGGGCCCGATCATCAGGATGTTCTTGGGCGTCACCTCGTCGCGCAGGTCGGGCGCGAGCTGCTGGCGGCGCCAGCGGTTGCGCAGCGCCACGGCGACCGCGCGCTTGGCGTCGCGCTGGCCGATGATGAAGCGGTCGAGCTCCGAGACGATCTCGCGGGGGGTGAGCTGGGTCATGGGGTCTCCGCGCCGGGTTCCGCCCCACCTAGGCGCTGGCGGGGCCGACGGGAAGCCCGCCGCGCGGCGCGCCGGGCGGCCTTGCGCTCGGCGCGCTCGGCCCGCTCGCGCGCCCAGCGGTCGAGGCCCTCCTCGGTCGCGTAGGGCCAGTAGCGCCAGAAGACCCCCATCCCCGGGCGCTCGGCGGGGGGCACGCGGCCGCCGGGCCCGAGCGTCCAGCCGAGCTCGCGGGAGAGCCGGTGGAGCGCCGGCCAGGTCGCCATCTGCACGAGGAAGATGCCGAGGAGCACCTCGGTCCAGGTCCAGATGTCGAGCGTGACCCCGCGCATCTCGGCGATCGCCAGCACCGCCGGCTTGGCCATCGCGAACTGCATCGCGAAGAGCACGGCGATCCGGTTGAGCCGCAGCGCCCAGGCCCAGGCGACGACCCAGGCGAGCGCGAGGCCCGCGAGGTCGAGCCCGGCCGGAAGCGCTCCGAGCGCGCGGCCGACGAGGAGCGCGCACACCCCGTTGCCGATCAGATGCAGCGGCCGCGCGGCGGCGAGGCCGAAATCGTCGCCCTTCAGATCGAGCCGGCGCGCCAGCACCGCCGCGCCCGCCCCGAGCGCGGCGAAGACCGCCGCGAAGCCCGGCTCGCCCATCAGCGAGGCGACGATGCCGCGGGGGCTGAACCCCTCCATCTGGCGGATCCGCGCCATGTCGGCGCCGTAGAGGAACAGGAAGAGCGCCACCAGCGAGAAGGTGACGACGGGCGAGACGAGCCCGGGCAGGCGGTAGCGGAAGAGGTAGGGCACCATCCCGATCGCCGCGACGCCCGAGACGATGGCGAGCCGCGTGGTGTGCGGCCCGACGCGCAGCTCGGGCGTCGAGAACGCCACGGCGAAGCCGAGCGAGAGCGGGCCGACGAGCCCGAGCGCGCTGCCCGGCCACACCAGCAGCCGCCGCCCCGCCACGTCGCCCGCCGCCCACCAGCAGAGGCAGGCGATGCCGGCGAGCATCAGCGTCGCGTGCGGGCCGCTCGCCGCCCGGTCGGCTCCCATCGACGCGATGATGGCGACCAGCGCGACCGCCCAGGCGAAGACGATCCCGAGCGCCACCGCCGCCTCGAAGCCGGCCCGCTTCAGCGGGCGGCCCGAGGGGTCGATCAGCGGCTCTCGGCGCGCCGGCCCGGTCTCGGCCGCGGTCTCCGTCATCCCCCGATCACCTCCACGGTCGCGTTGCCGTTGGTGTAGACGCAGATCGTGGCGGCGATGCGGAGCGATTCGCGCGCGATGCGCTCGGCGTCCCAGTCGGTGTTGAGCAGCGCGCGCGCGGCGGCGAGGGCGTAGGAGCCGCCCGAGCCGATCGCGGCGATCCCGTCCTCGGGCTCCAGCACGTCGCCCGCGCCGGTGATCACCAGCAGCGTCGCGCCGTCGGAGACGACGAGCATCGCCTCGAGTTTCTGCAGATACTTGTCGGTGCGCCAGTCCTTGGCGAGATCGACCGCCGCGCGCAGCAGCTGGCCGGGCGCCGCCTCGAGCTTGGCCTCGAGCCGCTCGAGCAGCGCGAAGGCGTCGGCCGTGGCGCCCGCGAAGCCCGCCACCACCGCGTGGCCGCCGGGATCGAGCCGGCGCACCTTGCGCGCGTTGGCTTTCACCACGGTCTTGTCGAGGCTGACCTGCCCGTCGCCCGCCACCGCCACGCGGCCCTCGCGCGCGACCGCCACGATCGTCGTCCCGTGCCAGCCCGGGCCGCTCTCCGTCCCCGCCATGCGCCTCCCTCCGTGCCGCGCCCCTCACATAGGCCCGTGCGCGCCCGATGCTATCCTGCCGCGCCGGGCCCGCGCGATCCGCTCTGGCGCCGGCGGCCGCCGCGCGGCATAGTCCCGGCGCGAGACTTGCCCACGATGAACGGGCGATGGCGCCCCGCACCCGAGGCCGGCCGATGATCGATTTCAGCGACGTGCCGCCCTCCTGCCTGTCGCAGCAGGTGCCGGCCCAGCCGTTCGACTTCACGGCGCCGCCGATGCCGCCGGCGCTCGCGGCCGCCGCGGCGGACAAGGAGCTCGCGGCGCAGGGCGGTCAGGGCGAGAAGCTGGCCGCGGCGCTCGCCGAGACGCCGCCGGGGGCGGGCGCCGGGCTGCCGCCGGCGCTCGCGGAGGCCGCGCGCAAGCTCGGCAACGCGGCCGGGGATTTCCCGCTCGACGATCCGGTCCGGCTCGCCGAGGAACTGCTCGCCAGCGTGCAGAGCTTCAACGAGCACGCTTATCCGCACCTCGCGCCGCTGGTCCCGGCCAAGTCCGACCCGATCACCAAGGTGGCGGCGCTCGCCCGTGCGAAGAAGGCGCTCGGCGAGGCGGACTATGCGGCGCTCGTCGCGGGCGATCCGCCGCCGACGAGCGCGCCGCCGGCCCCGCCCGCCGCGGCGGCGGCCCTTGCGTCGCCGGCGGCCGCCAAGGCCGCCGCTCTCGGCAAGACGGCGGGTCTCGCCGAGGCGCTCGGCATCCCGCTGGCCGAGGCGGGCGCCCCGGCCGCGCTCCAGCAGATGCTCCAGTCGCTCGCCGCGGTCCCCGTCCCCTCGGCCGCCGCCACGCCCGCGCAGATCCTCAAGATGGCCGCGATGCTCGAGCAGATGGCGGCGATCGAGGACGCCTTCGGGCCCGACGCGCTCACGCTGCCGGGGCTCCGCGCGATCGCCGAGGACCACCGGAAGCTGATGGCCCTCGGCCCGCCGCCGGGCCCGCCGCCCCTCGCGGCGCTCGCGACCGCGAAGGCCGCGCCGGCGCCCGAGGATGTCGCGGCCGGCGCCAAGGCGGCCGAGGCAATGTCGCCGCAGCAGGCCCAGAGCCTCGCCGGCGTCAAGCCGCCCAAGATCCCCGCGCAGCCCATGATGGAGGCGCTCGCGGCGCTGCGCGCGGCGCTCGACACGGCCATCGCCGCCGGGCCGGCGGCCTGACGGACGGACGCGCGGGCGAGCCCCGGCGCGTCGCGGAGAGCGGCGCGGGCCCCGCGGCTTTTGCGATGGCCATATCCCGCAGGCTGGTGCATTGTCCCGAGCCGTGGGCCGGGCAGCATTTGGGCCTCGGCCGCCACCGCCCGCATTCGACGAGGAATTCATGGTTTGCTTCTGCCATAAGCCGCTCGCCGCCGTTCCGTCGGCCTTCGCCGCGATGAACCTCGCCTTCTCGCCGCCGACGATCCCGCTGCAGATGAACGCGGCGCTCGCGATCAAGGCATCCTTCCCGCCGCCCCTGCGCCTCGACATGCAGCTCGCCGCGCTGTTGCCCAAGCTGCCCAACGTCACGCTCGGGGCGGGCGCCCCGGCGCTCATGCAGCTCAAGCTCGCCATGAGCCTCTTCCCGATCTTCGATCTGCCCAAGCTGCAGGCGGCGCTCACCGTCGCGGCGCAGAGCTTCAACGCCAATGTCACGCCGATGCTGAAGTTCCTGATGCAGATCAAGATCGTGCCGCTGCTCAAGCTGGCCCTGATCGCCCGGCTCCAGCTCGCGCTCGACGCGCTCAAGATCAACCTCGCCGCCGGCCTGCCCCCGATCCCGGCCGGCGCCTCGGTCGCGAAGTTCAAGCTCACGCCGCCGCAGGTCGGCAAGCTCCACCTCGTGCTCGGACTGCCGATCGCGCTTCAGTTCGCCGAGACGCTCGGCACGCCGGTCGCCAAGCTCCCGGCCTTCTTCAAGGCGCTCGCGAGCCTCAAGCTGCCGTCGATCAATCTCAACCTGATGATGCGGATCTCGATGGTGCTCGATGCCATCGCGACGATCCAGGCGGCGTTCGGCGCGGCGGCCCTGACGCCGGCCGGGCTTTCGGCGATCGCGGCCAAGCTCAAGCTCTACGCCGCGCTGCCGCTGCCGGCGCTGCTCCCGCCGCTCGACCTCCACCTGAAGCTCGCCGCGCTGCCGCCGCTGCCCTCGATCCACGCCGCGCTCAAGGCGCCCGCCGTCTCGCTCAGCCTGCCGATGATCCCGTGGCTGCCGACGCTGAGCGCGATGGTCGCGCTCAACCTCGGCCTCGGCGCGACCTTCCCGCTGACGGTCAGCTGCCCCTGCCCGTTCGGCTGACGCGCCGGCGCGGCCCGGACGGCGCCCGCGCTTCGCTCTGGCCCCGGGCCCCGTCGGACGGCTAAGGCTGTCCGACGGGCGCCACGGGCGCGGTGCGGAGGGAACGCGAAATGAAGGACATCCTCGAGAAGCTCGAGCGGCGGCGGGCCGAGGCCCGCCTCGGCGGCGGCCAGCGGCGGATCGACGCGCAGCACGCCAAGGGCAAGCTGACGGCGCGGGAGCGGCTCGAGGTGCTGCTCGACCCCGACAGCTTCGAGGAATACGACATGTTCGTCGCGCACCGCTGCACCGAGTTCGGGATGGGCGGCACGCAGATGCCGGGCGACGGCGTCGTGACCGGCTGGGGCACGATCAACGGCCGGCAGGTCTATGTCTTCAGCCAGGACTTCACCGTGTTCGGCGGCTCGGTCTCCGAGACCCACGCGGCGAAGATCTGCAAGGTCATGGACATGGCCGTGCGCAACGGCGCGCCGGT
>CAZWDE010000245.1:0-5467 GCA_964632555.1 uncultured Limibaculum sp. | reverse complement strand
GCGGGTGATCCGATCGGGTCGCCCGCCCGTATCCCGACTGTCACGGTCGTAAACCGGAGTTGACAGTCATGTACGGCAGTTTCGAGATCTACCTGGCCGCGTTCGGCGTCGCGCTCGCGGGATTCGTCGCGCTCTGGGGCCTCAGCCTGCGGTGGCGCGACGCGAGCGTCGTCGACTTCTGGTGGGGCCCCGGCTTTCTCGCGCAGGTGCTGGTGGCCGACGCGCTGGCCGACGGGCCGCTCTCCGACCGGGGGCTCCTCGTCGGCGTGCTCGTGGGCGCCTGGGCGGTCCGGCTCGGGGTCGTTCTCGGGCGGCGCCGCATCGCCGAGGGCCACGAGGACCCGCGCTACGCGGCGCTGAGGGCCGCGTGGGACCCGGGCTTCTGGTGGAAGTCGCTCTTTCTGGTTTTCCTCCTGCAGGCGGTGCTCCAGAGCGTGATCGCCTGGGGACCGATCGCGGCGGCGCTGGCCCCCGCCACGGCGATCGGGGCGCTCGGCATGATCGGCGTGGTGCTCGCGATGGCGGGCCTCGGGCTCGAGACGGTGGCCGACGCCCAGCTCGACGCCTTCAAGCGGCGCGCCGCGCCCGGCGATCTCTGCGACACCGGCCTCCGCGCGCATATCCGCCACCCGAACTATGCCGGCGAGATCCTGTTCTGGGCCGGCGTCGCGCTGCTCGCGCTCGAGGCCGGCGCGTGGATCGGGCTCGTCGGGGCGGCGCTCGTCGCGGCGCTGCTGACCAGCGTCTCGGGCGCGCCGGTGCTCGACGACCGGCTGGGGGCGACGCGGCCGGGCTGGCGCGCCTACCGCGCGCGCGTGCCGGCCTTCGTGCCCGCGCTCGGCCGCACCGGCGGCCGGGACCGCCGGCTTCAGTAGATGTAGCGGATCTCCTCGGTCCAGTAGCGCTCCACCGAGCGGAGATCCGCGTTCATCCCCTCGATGCCGCTCGCGCGCAGTCGCTCGTCGCAGGCGAGGTCCTCGGCGTGGCGGCGGAAAAGGTCGGCGACGATGCGGTGCACCTCGAGCCCCTTCTCGGTGAGGCGCACGCGCACCGCGCGGCGGTCGACCTCGGATCGCTGGTGATGGATGTAGCCCGCCTCGACCAGCTTCTTGAGATTGTAGGAAACGTTGGAGCCCTGATAGTACCCGCGCGTCTTGAGCTCGCCCGCGGTCATGGTCTTGGCGCCGATGTTGAAGAGCAGGAGCGCCTGCACGGCGTTGAGCTCGAAGCGGCCGATGCGCTCGAACTCGTCCTTGATCACGTCGAGCAGCAGGCGGTGCAGCCGCTCGATCAGCGCGAGGGTTTCGAGATAGCCGCCGAGGATGTCCGATCCGGCTTCGTCGTCGTAGCGTGGGGCGAGGGCTGCGCCGCTCGTTGTCATCCGGATCTCCTCTCGGGCCGCGTCTCGCGATGGTCGACGCTCGGGCCCACCCCGATCCGCCGCATTTGCCGAGAACACACTGCGCACGAAACGCTAAAACCCGGTTAATTGCGCGGAACGCCCGGAGCCAACGACCGGAGCCAACGAGCAAAGCCGCCGACCGCCCCGCCCGGCGCGCTCAGCCGGCGATCCGCCCCCGGATCAGCCGGATGATGGCCGAGAAATCCCGGTCGCCCTGCCCGGCGAGGCTCATGAGCGCGTAGAGCTGCGCCGCCTGCGCGCCGAGGGGCGTGGCCACGCCCTCGGCCTGCGCGGCCTCCATGGCGAGGCGGAGATCCTTGAGCATCAGCGCGGCCGAGAAGCCGGGCGCGTAGTCCCGGTTGGCCGGGCTCGCCGGCACCGGCCCCGGCACCGGGCAGTAGTCGTTGAGCGACCAGCAGCGCGCCGTCGCGGTCGAGGAGATGTCGTAGAGCTTCTGCGCCTCGAGCCCGAGCTTCTCGGCGAGCGCGAAGCCCTCCGACACCGCGATCATCTGGATCGCGAGCATCAGGTTGTTGCAGAGCTTGGCGGCGCAGCCCGCGCCCGGGGGGCCGGCGTGGAAGATGTTGCGGCCCATCGCCGAGAGGACCGAGCGCGCCGCCTCGAAGGCGGGGGCGGAGCCGCCGACCATGAAGGAGAGCGTGCCCGCCTCGGCGCCGCCCACGCCGCCCGACATCGGGCTGTCGACGAAGCGCTGGCCGGTCGCCTCGGCCTCCGCCGCGACGGCGCGGGCGGTCGCGGGATCGACGGTGGAGCAGTCGATGAAGAGCGTCGCGGGGCGCGCCACCGCGAGGATGCCGTCGCCGCCCAGATAGACCGCGCGCACCTCGCGGCCCGAGGGCAGCGCGGTCACCACCGCGTCGACGTCGAGCGCCGCCTCGCGCACCGAGCCGGCGGGCGTGCCGCCCGCCTCGGCCAGCGCCTCGAGCGCGGCGGGCGCGAGGTCGAAGCCCGCCACCTCGTGCCCCGCGGCGCGCAGGTTTCGCGCCATGGGCAGGCCCATGTTGCCGAGCCCGATGAAGCCGATCCGTGCCATGCGTCCCTCCGGCGTTTTCCCAACCGGTGGCACGCGGACGGGACGGGCGCAAGCGGCTCAGGCGGAGGGGCGGAACAGCGCGGAGATCTCGGCGATCAGCGGCGCGTGGCGCTCGGGCACCGGGGCGGCGCCGCTCACCCAGTAGTAGATGTCCCAGTCCGGCTCCTCGAGCAGCGCCTCGTAGGCGGCGAGCCCCTCCTCGTCGAGCCCGGCCAGCCTCTCGTCGGCGAAGCGGCCGAGGATCAGGTCGGTCTCGCGGATGCCGCGGCGCCACGAGCGCAGCCGGAGGCGCTTCAGGCGGTGCTCGGGCGGTTCGGGCCGGGTGTCGGTCGCGGTCATGTGGGCCTCCTTTGGCCGAGAGCCTAGCGCGCGGTCAGGGGTCGGGCCAGAGCCAGGCGGCGCCGAGGCTGCCGGCGCTCTCCCCGAGAGCGGCGGAGACGACGCGCGTCGCGGACGCCGTGGCGAAGAGGTGCGGCGCCATCGCCTCCGGCAGCCGCTCCGCGAGGCCGGGCAGCCGCGACAGCCCGCCGCCCAGCACCACGACGTCGGGGTCGAGGATCGTCACCACCACCGCGAGCCCGCGCGCCAGGCGGTCGAGATGGCGGGCGAGGGTGGCCTGTGCCGCGGCGTCGCCCCCCGCCGCGGCCGCGGCGATCGCCGGCGGGTCGAGCCCGCGGCCGGTGGCCAGCCGGTGGTCGCGCGCGAGGCCCGGGCCCGCGACGAAGGTCTCGACGCAGCCCTGCCGCCCGCAGTGGCAGATCGGCCCGCGCCGCTCCTCGGCCCGCATCCGCGGCAGGGGAATGTGCCCCCATTCGCCCGCCGTGCGGTTCGGGCCCGCGAGCGGCCGCCCGCCGACCGCGATGCCGCCGCCGACGCCGGTGCCGAGGATCGCGCCGAAGACCGTGCCGGCGCCCTGCCCCGCCCCGGCGCGCGCCTCGGCCAGCGCGAAGCAGTCGGCGTCGTTGGCGAGGCGGATCTCGCGCCCGAGCGCCGCGGCGATCTCGCGGTCGAGCGCGCGGCCGTTGAGCGCGGGGTGGTTGGAGCCCGCGAGGCGCCCGTCGGGCCGGATCGAGCCGGGCGTGCCGACGCCGACCCGCGCCGCGCCGCCGAGCGCGCGCTCGGCCTCCGCCACGAGCCCGGCGACGGCGGCGAGGATCCCGGCGAGGTCGTCGGGCGTGGGCACGCGCACCCGGCTCGCCTCGCCGCCGCGCGCGTCGAGCGCCACCGCCTCGATCTTGCTGCCGCCGAGATCGACCCCGATCCGCATCGGCGAGCGGGCGCGCCGGTCAGGCGTCCTGCGCGAGCTGGCGGAGCCGCTTCTCGAGGCGCACCAGCCGGTCGGCGACCTGGTTCTGCAGGAGACGCAGGTCGCGGATCTCGGCCAGCGCCTCGTTGAGGCCGAGGGGCGCGTCCTCGGCGGTGTGCACCTCGCCCGTCGGCGCGCCGGCGCCCTCGCCCGTCAGCAGCCAGACCATCGAGACGTTGAGGAAGCCCGCCACCATCTGCAGCTTGTTGGCGCGCGGCTCGGAGCGGTCGGCCTCCCAGTTGCGGATCGTCTGCACGCGCAGGCCGAGGCGACGGGCGAGCTGGCTCTGGGTGAGCCCCTGCCGGTCGCGCGCGAGCGCGAGCCGGTCCCCGAGCGTCGCCGCGTCGTCCGTGAAATCGTCCGTCATCGCCGTCCTCCCTGCCTGTTCCCCGTCCGGGCGCCGCAGCATAGTGAAGGCCGGGGAGCCGTGCCACCCGGCCGTCTCCGGGCCGTCACGCGCATCGCGGCGCCGCGGACGGGGCGATCCTGTGCCGCGATCGCGCGGCGGCGCGGGCCGGGCACCGGGCGGGCGGGAGGGACGGCGGATGGAGGACGAGAGGCCGGGCGGGGCGCGGCGCCCCGCGCCCGGGTCGAGCGCGGCCGGCGGGCCGGACGAGGACCGCCCGGGCGCGGCGCTCCTCCTCATCCTCGGCTTCGCGAGCCTCGTCCCGCTCGCCGAGGCCTCGGCCAAGGCGCTCGGCGAGGCGGGCATGGGAGCGGTGCAGATCGGCCTCACGCGCTTCGCGCTGCAGGTTGTGGCCGTGGGGCTCCTGCTCCTCGCGCTCGGCGGGGGTCGGCCGTGGCGCCGCCCGCGGCCGCTCTGGCCCTTCGTGGCGCGCGGCGGATGCGTGGCGGCCGGCGTGTGCATGCTCTACGCCGGCCTCGCGGTGATGCCGCTCGCGAATGCCACGGCGCTCTTCATGACGCAGCCGCTCGTCGTCACGCTGCTCGCCGGGCTCGCGCTCGGCGAACCCGTGGGCTGGCGGCGGCGCGCCGGGGTCGCGGTCGGCTTCGCCGGCGCGCTGCTGATCGCGGGGCCGGAGGCGCGCGAGATCGGTCCGGCGGCGCTCCTGCCGCTCCTCGCGGCGGTGGCCTTCGCCGGCTCCTCGCTGCTGACCCGGGCCTATGCCCGCCATGCGGGCGCGCTCGACTTCCTGTTCGTGACCGCGGCGACCGGGGCGGCGGTGCTCGGCGCCGCGACGGCCGCGGGCGCCGCGCTCGGCATCCCGGCGCTCGCGCCGGTCGCGCCCTCGCGGCTCGACTGGGCGCTGCTCGCCGCGCTTGCGAGCGTGAACATGGCGACCCACCTGATGGCGATCCAGGCGTTCCGCATCGCCCCGGCCTCGGTGGTCGCCCCGTTCCTCTATCTCGAGCTCGCCGGTGCGACCGTCGTCGGCTTCCTCGTCTTCGGCGACCTGCCGGGCCCCGCCACGATCGCCGGCGCCGCGCTGATCGTGGGCGCGGGCCTCTTCGTCTGGTGGCGCGAGCGCGTCCGCCGCGCGCCGGTCGGGGAACTCGCGCCTCGTCGGTGATCGAGCGGGGCGACCGCGCCGCGCGCCCCGTCCGCCCGAACGCCGCGCCGGCGGCCCCGCGCCCGGGTCCCTTGAAGGCGCCGGGCCGGGGGCGTAGACCGGAGGGGCACCCCAGCCAACGGAGACTGCCGATGGGCCTCTTGTCCGACAGCCTCGCCCGCGTGAAGCCCTCG
>CAZWDE010000244.1:0-5475 GCA_964632555.1 uncultured Limibaculum sp. | reverse complement strand
GCTGGCGAGGCCACGGGCGCGCGACCCGAGCCGCGCCCGGCCCCCGCCGCCGCGCCCGGCGCCGCGACGGGCCGGCCGGTGCGTGCCGACCTCGCTCTCGAAATCTCGACCCCGCCTCCGCCCGGCTCCGCCGTCGGCCCGTCGGCGCCGGCCCCGCGAGTGCCGGCGGCGGACGCTCCGCCAGCTCACGCGTCGGCGACGCGCGGCCCGCAGGCCGAGATCGATCCGGCCACGCCGGTGAGAACGGCGTCCCAGTCGGTCGAGACCGCCGCTCCCCCGCAATCGGCTCGCCCGGCCAACGCATCGACACCCCGTGGGGACGCCCAGCCCGACCTGCTGCCCGCGAGCGCCGAGCCTCGTCGTCTCCCGACAGTCGAGCGGCCGGAGCCGACGGGGCGCGAGGCCGCCGGACGGCCTGCCCGACCCCCCTCCGAGGTCGGCGCCCCGCCGCCCGCCCACACCGCGGCGGGCCCGAAGCTCGCGGAGCGGCCACGACCGGACGCCATCGAGCGGCCGGCCGCCGGCCACGCCTCGGCGGAGCGGAGAGCCGCAGACGCCGGCGCCGCGCCGCTTCCGAAGGGATGGCAGGCCGCGTTGGTGGCGGCGCCCGCGCCGGCCGACGACGCGGCCGGCCCGCCACGCCCGGCCATGCTCGAAGGCCCCTGGACGACAGCCGAGCGATCGGCAAGCCCCACGACGCCGGGCGTCCGGGCCGATGTCCGCGCGCCGGCCTCGGAGCCGCCCGCGTCGAGCAAGGCCGCCCCCGCCGGGCCGCCGGCCGCTGCGCCGGCCCCTCGGCCTGCGGCAACCGAGGCCGAAGCGGCTGTGCCGGCTTCGCGCGCCTCTGGAGCAGAGGCGGCGCCCACCGGTGCGGGGTCCGCCTCCTCGCCCACGCCCGCCCCGTCTACGCCCGCCGCCCCATCCGCGGGCGCCGCCGGCGAGCTCGTGCGCGGGGCCGGCCAGCAGATCGCCGTCACCCTCGGCGCGTCGCCCGGCCCGGCCCGCATCGAGCTGCAGCTCGACCCGCCGGAGCTCGGCCGGGTCGAGATCGGGCTCGACATCACCGACACCGGCCTCCGCGCCACCGTCACGGCCGAGCGTGGCGCCACCGGAGACCTGCTGCGCCGCCACGCGGATCTCCTGATGGCCCAGCTGCACGAGGCCGGCTTCGCGGATATCGACCTGCGCTTCGGCGAAAGCCGGCGCGACGGCGGCGCGCAAGGCGAACGGCCGGCGCCAACCGGCCCGGCCGAGGCGCAGACCGAGCCCGCGGCCCAGCCCGCGCCGCAGGAACCCCGGGCCGGCCACGACCGGCTCGATCTCCGTCTCTGATCCAGTTGGAGCGACACCATGGAAATCCCGGCGAACCCGCCCCTCTTTGGCGCAACCGCCACGGCCGGCCCCGATGACGGCGCCGAGGACCGGCAGCGTGTGGCCGCGGCGAGCGCCGATTTCGACAGCTTTCTCAATCTGCTGACCGCGCAGCTCCGCAACCAGGATCCGCTCCAGCCGATCGACAGCACGCAGTTCGTGGCTCAGCTCGCCAGCTTCGCGACGGTCGAGCAGCTGATCGGCACCAACGCGCGGCTCGACGATCTCGCCGCCGGGGCGGAGGACGATCGCGCAACCCGTCTCGCGGACTGGATCGGCCGCTCGGTCAGCCTCGGCGACGGCAGCCTGCGCACGGGCCTCGGCCCGGTCGCCTTCGCGGCCGACGGAGAGCCCGGGGCGGACCGGGCGGTGGCGCGGGTCCGCCGGCCCGATGGCACGCTGCTCGCCGAGATGCAGGTTCCTCCAGGGGGCGGCGTCGGTCTCGAGTGGGACGGTCGAGGCCCCGGCGGCGAGCTCGCGGCGGCGGGGCCCGCCACCATCCGGGTGTCCTACTTCGCGGGCGAGGAGCTGCTGGCCGAGCGCCCGGCCTTGGTCTATCGCGAGGTGAGCGGCCTCCGGGGCGGGGCGGAGGGCGCCGTTCTCCTGCTCGCGGATGGCGGAACCGCGAGGCCCGGGCAGGTTTCCGCCGTGGCGGCCGCCCGGCCGGAGATGCCGGAGGGCTAGCGCGGTCGCGTTTCCTGCCGCAGCGCGTCGAGGATCAGGACATCGTCCACGCGATTTTCGAGGTGCAGGCGCGCCGCCGCGAGCAGCTTCGCGCGGAGGTCCTCCATCACCCGCGCGTCGGTATAGCTTCCGAGGAACGCGCCGGTCTGCGCCAGCCCGAAGAGTTCCCGCAGAAATGCGTCGCGCAGGCGCGGCTCCCGCTCGAGGACGAGATCGCGGTCGGCCTCGGGCACGTCGAGCGCCACCTCGAAGAGCATCAGCGCGCGCGTTTCGCCGCCCTCGACGACAGGCACGATGAATTGCCGCCCGATGCTCACATAGCTGCGGGCGGCATCGGCGGTGCCGGGCGGAGCGTCCGGCGTCGCGGGCGCGCGGGGCTCCGGCGCTTTGCCCCGGAGCCAGTGGCCGAGGGCGCCGCCGGCCGCGATGCCGCCGAGGATCAGCGCCAGTGCGAGGATCGCCTTCATCGCTTCCCTCAGAACGGCACGACGAGATCGACGAGCTGCTGGCCGATCCGCGGCTGCTGAAGATCGCTGATCTGGCCGCGCCCGCCATAGACGATGCGCGCGTCGGCGATCTTCTCCGAGACGATCTCGTTGCGCCGCGAGATGTCCTCCGGACGCACGATGCCGCTCACCTGAAGCTCGCGCAGCTCGAAATTGATCCGCACCTCCTGGCTGCCGCGGATCACCAGATGACCGTTCGGCAGCACCTGCTCGACGGTGGCGGCGAGGCGGAAGGTGATCTCCTCTTCGCGGTTGACGCTGCCCGCGCCGCGGCTCGCGCTCTCGCCGCCGGCGCTGACGGCGGGATCGAGGCTGGCGGAGGCCGGCAACACGGTCTCGGCGAGGCTCGGCAGGCCAAGCAGGGCCGACACGCTCGCGCTTTCCGAGCCCGAGCGCGCCCGGATCGTGGTGTTGCTGATCTCGCCCTCGTCGTCGATCGCGACGACGACCGTCAGGATGTCGCCCCGGCGCCGGGCGCGCCGGTCGCCGAAGAGCGAGGCGGGGCCCGATTGCCAGAGCGATCCGGTCGTCGCCGTGGGCGGCGGCGGAGGGGGCGGCGGCACGAGGGCCACGCGCTCCGGCGCCGGCGGGGGGGCGGCCAGCGCGGCGGTCCCGGGCGCGGTCATCGTCGGCGGGCGGCCGAGATGATCGAGCTGCCCCGCGCAGCCCCCGAGGAGCGCGGCGGCCGCGAGCGCGACCGCTCTCATCGCATCACCTCGACGAGGCCGGGCGCCCGCACCACGGCGGCGACCGGCTGGCGCGTGTCGAGGTTGATCACGCGGATGCGCTCGCCCGCGCCGCCCGCGTCGAGCGCGCGGCCCTCGGTTCGGATCGAGAGCGCGCCCGAGCGGTACCGCATCGTGACCACGGTGTTGCGACCGACGAGCGTGACCGGGCCCACGTCGTCGGGGCGCACCGGCCGCCCGGCATAGACCGCGCGGCGAACCTCGCGCCCGACCAGCTCGCGCGCCAGCGTCTCGGCGCCCTCTGGCACGCGGAGGTCGCCGGCCTCGACGACCGTGCCGGGCCGGAGCGTGCGCCCCGCCGTCACCTCGACAGGGCCGCCCTGCGCGGCCTGGCCCGCGAGCGCGAGCGCCAACGCCAGGCCGGCGACCGGCCGCATCAGCGGATCCTCGAGGTGGTGGCCAGCATCTCGTCGGCCGCCTTCAGCACCTGGCTGTTGAGCTCGTAGCCGCGCTGCGCCTCGATCAGCTCCGTGATCTCGGAGACCACGTCCACGCCGCTCTCCTCGAGATAGCCCTGGCGGAGCAGGCCGCGCCCGTCGAGCCCCGGCTCGCCCACGAGCGGCGCGCCCGAGGCCTCCGTCTCGCGGAAGAGATTGTCGCCCGTCGCCTCGAGGCCCTTCTCGTTCAGGAAGCGCGCGAGCGTGATGGCGCCGATCTCCTGGGTCTCGACCTGGTTTTCGAAGCGTGCCGAGACCGTGCCGTCCGGCGCGATCACGATCTCGCGGCTGTCCTCGGGAACCGTGATCGCCGGCACGAGCGGGAAGCCCTCGGAGGTGACGACCTCGCCGTCGCCGCCGATCTTGAAGGCGCCGTCGCGCGTGTAGGCGCTCTCGCCCGACGGCAGCTCGATCTCGAAATAGCCGCGCCCCTCGATCGCGATGTCGAGCTCCCCGCCGGTCTCGCGCGAGGCGCCCTGGCGGAGCTCCATCGAGACGGCCGCCGGGCGCACGCCGAGGCCCACCTGCACGCCGGCGGGCAGCACCTCGCCCGTCGCCGCCGTGATCGCGCCGGGCGTGCGCAGCTGCTGGTAATGCAGGTCGGCGAATTCGGCGCGCCGCGGGTCGTAGGCGGTGGTCGACATGTTTGCGATGTTGTTGGACGTGACGGTCACGCGGAGCTGCTGCGCCGCCATCCCGGTTGCCGCGATCTTCAGGGCTTGCATGGTCTGGCTTCTCCGGATGCAGGGAACGTTGTGCGCTCAGACGGGTTGGCCGAGCGTGCGGATGGCCTCGCGCACGCGCTCGTCGTCGTCGCGGAGCAGGGTCTGCACCTGCTCGTAGCCGCGGCTGACCGCGATCATCCGCGCGACCTCGAGCACGGCGTCGACATTGGCGCGCTCGAGCGCGCCCTGGCGAAGGCGCGGGTCCTCCACCGGGATCAGCCCGCCCGAGGCGGCGAAGCGGGTCTCGCCCCGCCGCTCGAGATCCGGCCCGTCGGGCCGGAAGACGCCGATCCGCGCCTGCTCCACGCCATCGACCGAGAGGCTGCCGTCTGCCGCGATCGAAACATCGCCGGCCGGCGGCAGCAGGATGGGGGCCTCGCCCGCGTCGAGCACCGGCCGACCGTCGGCCGTGACGAGCAGCCCCTCGGCCGATCGCTGGAAGGCGCCCGCGCGGGTCAGCAGCGGCGCCTCGTCCCCGCCGACGGCGAAATACCCCTCTCCGAGGATCGCAAGGTCGAGCGCGCCGCCGGTGACCGCCAGCTCGGCCGGCCCGTCGCTCACGAAGCGGGCGCCGAGATCGGCCATCGAAAGGCTCTCGGCTCCCGGCGAGGCGACGACGAACTCGGAGAACACCACGCCCTCGCGCCGGAAGCCCGGCGTGTCGAGATTGGCGATGTTGTTCGCGATCGCGTCCATCTCGGCGCGCAGGCCGCGCTGGCGATTGATCGCGAGGTAGTGGAGGTTGTCATCCATCATCGAGCAGGTCCCGCATCGCCTTTGTTTCCGTCCGCATCGCCCCCAGCATCCGGTCGACGCCCTCGGGCGTCGGCTCGAAACCGTCGGGGCCGGGCGGCGCGCTTGTGGTGTCGCCGGCGAGGCCGGCGCGCCGGCGGGCCAGGGCGAGGCGCGCCGCCAGCGCCGCATCGGGCGCCGCCGCGCGGGCCTCCTCGAGCGCGCGGGCGGCCGCCGACCAGTCCCCGGCCGACCAGGCGAGCCGGGCGCGCAG
>CAZWDE010000243.1:0-5498 GCA_964632555.1 uncultured Limibaculum sp. | reverse complement strand
ACCGGTTCATCGAGATCTGGAACCTCGTCTTCATGCAGTACGAGCAGTTCGAGGACGGCCGGCGCGAGACCCTGCCCAAGCCCTCGATCGACACCGGCATGGGGCTCGAGCGGATCGGCGCGGTGCTGCAGGGCAAGCACGACAACTACGACACCGACCTGATGCGCGCGCTCATCCTCGCCTCGGCGCAGGCGACGGGGGCCGACCCCGACGGCGCGGGCCGCATCCACCACCGCGTGATCGCCGACCATCTGCGCTCGACCTCGTTCCTGATCGCCGACGGCGTGCTGCCCTCGAACGAGGGGCGCGGCTACGTGCTCCGCCGGATCATGCGCCGCGCGATGCGCCACGCCCACCAGATCGGCGTCGACCGGCCGCTGATGCACCGCCTGGTGCCGGAGCTCGTGCGCCAGATGGGGCAGGCCTTCCCGGAGCTCGTGCGCGCCCAGCCGCTGATCGAGGAGACGCTCGAGCAGGAGGAGATGCGCTTCCGCCGCACCCTCGACCGGGGCCTGAGGCTCCTCGAGGAGGAGCTCTCGGCGCTTCCCGGCGATGCCCCGCTGCCGGGCGAGACCGCCTTCAAGCTCTACGACACCTACGGCTTTCCGCTCGATCTCACGCAGGACGCGCTCCGCGAGCGCGGCCGCTCGGTCGACACGGCCGGGTTCGACGCGGCGATGGCCGAGCAGAAGCGCCAGGCCCGCGCCGCCTGGGCGGGCTCGGGCGAGGCGGCCGAGGAGGGGCTCTGGTACGACATCGCCGAGGAGACCGGCGCGACCGACTTCCTCGGCTACGAGGCCGAGACCGCCGAGGGGATGGTGCTCGCCGTGGTCGCCGGCGGCGAGCGCGTGGGCTCCGCGCCCGCGGGCCGCGAGGTCGCGCTCGTCTTCAACCAGACGCCGTTCTATGCCGAGGCGGGCGGGCAGGTGGGCGACACCGGCACGGTCACCACCGTCACCGGCCGCGCCCGGGTGAGCGACGTGCAGAAGCGCGCGGGGCGGATCTCGGTCCACATGGCGGTCGTCGAGGAGGGCGAGATCGTGCAGGGCGAGGCCGCGCAGCTCGCGGTCGACGGCGCGCGGCGGGCCGCGATCCGGGCCAACCACTCGGCGACGCACCTGCTGCACGAGGCGCTGCGCGGCCATCTCGGCGACCATGTGGCGCAGAAGGGCTCGCTCGTCGCGCCGGACCGCTTGCGCTTCGACTTCGTGCACCAGAAGCCGCTCACGGCCGAGGAGGAGGCGGAGATCGAGGCCGAGGTCAACGCCTATATCCGCCAGAACGCGCCGGTCACCACCCGCATCCTCAGCCTCGAGGACGCGCAGGCGGCCGGCGCCCGCGCGCTCTTCGGCGAGAAATACGGCGAGGAGGTTCGGGTCGTCGCGATGGGCGCGCGGCCCGAGGGCGAGACCGGGCCGGCGGGCCGGACCTATTCGCTCGAGCTCTGCGGCGGCACCCACGTGACGCGCACGGGCGAGATCGGCCTTCTGAAGATCGTCGGCGAGGGCGCGTCCTCGGCCGGCGTCCGCCGTGTCGAGGCGCTGACCGGCGCGGCCGCCTTCGAACATCTGAGGGCGCAGGACCGGGCGCTCCAGCAGGCCGCCGCGACGCTGCGCGTGCGCCCGGGCGAGGTCGCGGACCGTGCCGCGCAGCTCCTCGAGGAGCGGCGCCGGCTCGAGGGCGAGATCGCCGATCTCCGCCGCCAGGTGGCGCTCGGCACCGGCCCGGCCGAGGCCGAGGCGCGCGATGTCGGTGGCGTGAAGTTCCTGGCGCAGGCGCTGTCGGGCGTCGCGGCGAAGGACCTGCGCGCGCTGATCGACGCGCACAAGCAGCGCCTCGGCTCGGGCGCGATCTTGCTGGTCGCCGACACCGGGGGCAAGGCCGCGGTCGCCGCCGGCGTCACCGACGACCTGACGGACCGGGTCTCGGCGGTCGATCTCGTGCGCTCGGCGGTCGAGGTGCTCGGCGGCACGGGCGGCGGCGGGCGTCCCGACATGGCGCAGGGCGGCGGCGCCGATCCCTCGAAGGCGGCGGAGGCGATCGCCGCGGCCGAGGCGATGCTCGCCGGCTGAGCGTCGTCAGCGCGGGCCGGCCGGGCGCGCCACGGGGCGGATCACCACCTCGTCGGGGCGCACATAGCCGAGCACGGCGCGCGCGCGCTCGTCGAGCAGATCGAGATCGAGATAGCCCGGCGTCAGCCGGCGAACCCGGTTCTCGGCGGCGAGCCGCTCGCGCCGCAGCGCCGCGAGCTCCGCCTCGAGCGCGCGCTCGCGCCCGAGCGCCGCCGCGTGCGCCGCGAGACCCCGCTCGCCGCGCAGCCCCGACCACGCGAAGACGCCGATCGCCGTCACCACGGCGAGCCCGATCAGCGCGGCGGACAGACGGCTCCAGGTGCTGGCACGCATCGCGACACTCCTCTTCGCGCCGACTCTGCCCGCCTTGCCAGCCGATTGGCAACGGAAACCGCGCGACCGCCGGCGGGAACGGGCGAGTGAGTCCCGCCCGCCACAGCCTCAGCCCGCGCCGCCCCCCGCGACCCCCGGCGGCAGCACCGAGCGCCCGGCATAGATCGCCGCCTCGCCGAGCTCCTCCTCTATGCGGATCAGCTGGTTGTACTTGGCCGTCCGGTCCGAGCGCGCGAGGCTCCCGGTCTTGATCTGCCCGCAATTGGTCGCGACCGCGAGATCGGCGATCGTCGCGTCCTCGGTCTCGCCGGAGCGGTGCGACATCACCGCCCGCATCCGCGCCTTGTGCGCCATGTCGATGGCGTCGAGCGTCTCGGAGAGCGTGCCGATCTGGTTGACCTTGATCAGGATCGCGTTGGCCGAGCGCTCCGCGATGCCGCGCGCGAGGCGCGCGGTGTTGGTGACGAAGAGGTCGTCGCCCACCAGCTGGCAGCGATCGCCGATCGCGGCGGTCAGCGCCGCCCAGCCATCCCAGTCGTCCTCGGCCATGCCGTCCTCGATCGACACGATGGGATAGGCGGCGACCAGATCGGCGAGGTAGCGCACCATCTCGTCCCGCGACAGCGCGAGCCCCTCGCCCTCGAGCCGGTAGCGCCCCGTGCCCGTGTCGAAGAACTCGGTGGCGGCCGCGTCGAGCGCGAGGACGACGTCGCCGCCGGGCTCGTAGCCCGCGCGGGCGATCGCGCCCATGACGAAATCGAGCGCCGCGCGCGCCGATCCGATCGCCGGCGCGAAGCCGCCCTCGTCGCCGACATTCGTGCCGTGGCCGGCGGCCTTGAGCTCGGCCCGCAGCACGTGGAAGATCTCCGCGCCCATCCGCACCGCGTGGGCGAGGCTCTCGGCGCCGACCGGCATGATCATGAACTCCTGCAGGTCGATCGGGTTGTCGGCGTGCCGCCCGCCGTTGAGGATGTTCATCATCGGCACCGGCAGGGTGCGCGCGGCCACGCCCCCGACATAGCGGTAGAGCGGGAGGCCCGTGGAGCGCGCGGCGGCGTGGGCGACGGCGAGGCTCACGCCGAGGATCGCGTTGGCGCCGAGGCGCGACTTGTTCGGCGTCCCGTCGAGCTCGATCATCGTCTGGTCGATCGACTTCTGGAGCAGCGCGTCGAAGCCCGCGAGCGCGTCGAAGATCGGTCCGTTGGCCGCCTCGACGGCCCTCAGCACCCCCTTGCCGCCGTAGCGCGCGCCGCCGTCGCGGAGCTCGACCGCCTCGTGCGCGCCGGTCGAGGCGCCGGACGGCACCGCCGCGCGCCCCGAGGTGCCGTCCTCGAGCAGGACCTCGACCTCGACGGTCGGGTTGCCCCGGCTGTCGAGGATCTCGCGGGCGGTGACGTCGACGATCGCGCTCATGGGCTCCTCCCGAGGGTCCCGGACGGCGCCCCTCTACACCGCGCCCGGCGCAGGGTAAAGCGGGACGGGAGGGCCCGGCCCTCCGGGCGCGCCGTGCAACCGCCGGGGGATCGGCCTCAGCCCTCCCCGCCGGTCCGCCCTTTCTCGGCGGCCTTCGCCGCGGTCCAGAGCGCGTCCATCTCGGCGAGCGTCGCGTCGCCGGGGCCGCGTCCCTCGGCCGCCAGCGCCGCCTCGATCGCGCGGAAGCGGCGCTCGAACTTGGCGTTCGCCCGGCGCAGCGCCGCCTCGGGATCGACCGCGAGATGCCGCCCGAGATTGACCATCACGAAGAGGAGATCGCCGTACTCCTCCTCGAGGCGCGCCGGCTCGCCGCCGATCTCCTCGGCGAGCTCGCGCGCCTCCTCGGCCACCTTCGCGAGCACGTCGCCCGGGTCGGTCCAGTCGAAGCCGACGCGCGCCGCGCGGTTGGTGAGCTTGAGCGCCCGGGTGAGGCCCGAGAGCGTGGCCGGCACGCCGTCGAGCGCGCTCGCGCGCGTCTCGCCGCGCGCCGCGCGCTCCTCGGCCTTCATGGCCTCCCAGTCGACCTCGTCGGGATCGGCCTTCGGCCCGCCGGGCTCGGTGCCGAAGACATGCGGATGGCGGCGCAGCATCTTGTCCGAGATCGCGCGGGCGACGTCGGAGAAGTCGAAATGGCCGGTCTCCTCGGCGAGGCGCGCGTGGTAGACCACCTGCAGCAGCAGGTCGCCGAGCTCGTCGCGGAGGCCCGCCATGTCGCCCCGCTCGATGGCGTCGGCGACCTCGCAGGCCTCCTCGACGGTGTAGGGCGCGATGCTGCGGAAATCCTGCGCGCGGTCCCAGGGGCAGCCGTCGGGCGCGCGGAGCCGCGCCATGATCTCGAGCAGGCGCTCGAGCCCGGCCGCGCGGTCGAAGACCAGCGCGTCGGAGCGCGAGCGGTCGCCCGCGCTCACCGGATCAGCTCCCCGCGCCGCGCCTCGCCGACGCCGACGAGCCTGAGCGCCTCCCAGGCCGCCACCTTGCCGAGGTTGAGCCACCAGGCGAGCGCCTCGCGCACGGCGAAGACGCCGCGATAGGGCCACCAGCCCCGCTCGGAGCCCGGCACCGCGACGAGCGGCAGCCCCGGCCGGCCCCAGAAGCGCGCGAGCGCCGCGGCGCGCGCGAGATGCGCCGGGTCGCTGACGATCGCGAGACGCTCGAGCCCGTGCTCGCGCGCGATGGCGAAGCTGAAGCGCAGGTTCTCGAAGGTCGACACCGCGCGCGGCTCGACCATCAGCCGCTCGCGCGCCGCGCCGAGCTCGACCGCGTAGTCGCGCATCAGAACGCCCGCGGGTGTCGTCGGGTGGTTGCCGCCCACCCCGCCCGAGAGGATCAGCCGGTCGGCGCGCCCGTCGGCCAGCAGGGCGACGCCCCCGGCGACGCGCCGGCGCGAGTCGTAGCCGAGCCGCCCGTCGCCGTCGACGCCCGCGCCGAGCACGATCGCCGCGTCGACCGGCTCGGGCAGCGCATCGGCGAGGGCCGCGTCCTGGCGCATCCGGTGCTCGGCATAGAGCACCGCCGCGAGGGTGAGCGCGAGCACGACCAGCCCCAGCCGGACGAGCCGCCTGACCAGCCGGATCACTCCCATTCGATGGTTCCGGGCGGCTTCGAGGTGATGTCGTAGGT
>CAZWDE010000242.1:0-5524 GCA_964632555.1 uncultured Limibaculum sp. | reverse complement strand
ACGGGATGGAGGTCTCCCAGTTCACCTATTTCCAGCAGGTCGGCGGGCACGACTGCCACCCCGTGTCGGGCGAGCTGACCTACGGGCTCGAGCGCCTCGCGATGTACGTCCTCGGCGCCGACCACGTGATGGACATGCCGTTCAACGACCCCGAGACGCCGATCCACCTCACCTATGGCGACGTGTTCCGCCAGACCGAGGAGGAGTACAGCCGGCACAACTTCGACGTGGCCTCGACGGAGATGCTGTTCCGCCATTTCGAGGACGCCGAGGCCGAATGCGCGCGCATCCTCGACGAGCCGGCCGAGGACCCGAAGACCGGGCGGCGCATCGTGATGGCGCATCCGGCCTACGACCAGTGCATCAAGGCGAGCCATCTCTTCAACCTGCTCGACGCGCGCGGGGTGATCTCGCCGACCGAGCGGCAGGCCTATATCGCGCGCGTGCGCACGCTCGCGCGGCGCTGCGCCGACGCCTTCCTCGACACCCCGGCGGGTGGGGCGACCGCCTGAGGCAGCGGACCGCGCGGGTCGCGGTGGCCTTGTTGGGGTGCGGCGCCGATCGTCGCCCTCGGGCTCGCCACCTCCCTCGATCGCGACGAACCGGTCGAGGGCCGTCGCCCGGCGAGATGGCGCGGAGCTCCGCGAAGGGTCAGAACGGGCGCGGGCATCGGCGAGCCGACCGACGCTGCGGCGGAACCACGGCGTCGGCGTGACGGGCTGGGCGATTCGGGGTAGGTGTCGGGAGGCAAGCCGCTGCCGAGGAGAGACCGATGCGCCGGACGCTCGCCCTGACCCTTGCCGTCGCGCTGCTGCCCCCCGCCGCCCGCGCGGATCCTGCAACATGGACGACCGAGATCCACGCCGAGGCGATGAGCCGCGCGCCCGCCTACCGCACCGACGGGCGGCCCAAGGTGATGGTCGCCTGCATCGAGTGGCCGGGCGAGGGCGGCGGCGCGCCGCGGATCCAGTTCGTCGTCACCCGCGTCAGCGCGACCCAGGGCGGCGGACCGGTGCCGGTCAACCGCCTCCGGCGCAACGCGATGAACGACTGCCGCGGCCGCGCCGCCGGGGGCTGCGACTGCGCGCCGCTCGACGAGAGCGGGCGCAACGTGCTGCGCGTGCCGCAAGATTGAGCCGGCGCGGGGCGCCGGCCCGTGCGTCGCGGGCGGCCTTGCGCGGCGGGGCCCGCTGTGCTTGGACGCGGGCGCGAGGATCGGGCGGACGGCACATGCACGAGGCGAACGGGCGGCAGGGCGCCAGCGAGTATGCCGGGGCCGGGCACCACCTGAAGCTCGCCCTGCTCTGGGCGTTCTCGGCCCTTCCCGGCCCCCGTGGCGAGGACTTCGCGCGGCGCTACCTCCGCCGCCGCCGGCGCCCGCGGGAGGCCGTCGCGGCGGCGGAGTTCGAGGCGGCCCTCGCGCGGCTGCCGCGGGGCGCCGTCTGCGTCGATCTGGGGGCGAATGTGGGCGAGGTCACCGCACGGATGGTCGAGGCCGGGGCCGAGGTCCACGCCGTGGAGCCGGATCCCTGGGCCTTCGCGCGGCTCGCCGAGCGCTTCGCCGGCACCGCCTCGGTGCATCTGCACAACGCGGCCGTCGGGACCCGCGACGGCACCGCCCGGCTGAAGCGGGCGCCGGACGTCGAGAGCGACCCGGCGCGGCTCTCGGTCGGCTCCAGCCTGATCGGCCCGGCCGACTGGGCCGGCCGTCACCGCTCTGTCGAGGTCCCCTCGGTCGACATCCTGACGCTCCTCCGCACGATTGGCCGGCCCGTGGCCCTCCTCAAGATGGACATCGAGGGGGCGGAGGTCGCGGTGCTCGACCGGCTGATCGGCGCGCCCGAGGCGCGGCAGGTGGGCGAGGTGTTCTGCGAGACGCACGAGGTGCAGATGCCCGAGCTCCGCCCGGCCCTGCGCGCGCTGCGGCGGCGGGCGCGCGCGAGCGCCGCGCCGCGGATCAATCTCGACTGGCTGTGACCACGCGCGGCGGCGCCAGCCCCGGGGGGACGACACGCATGAGCGGACGGGCACTGATGATCGGTCTCCTCGCCTTCACGGCGATCTTCGGCGTCGCGCTCTGGTACACGCAGTTCTACGCCTTCTACGAGGAGACCGAGCGGGACCGCGTGACGATCGCCGGCGAAAGCTATGCGGTGACCGGCTGGCAGGGGATCGACGCCTCCTCCTCGCCGCTCAAGCTCCGCGCCTGCTTCCGTCTCGCCGAGGCGCCCGACGCGCCGCCGGCCGAGAACCCGACCCCGCTGGTGGCCCCGCCCTGGTTCGAGTGCTTCGACGCGGCGGCGATCGGGCGGGCGCTCGAGGACGGCCGGGCCACGGCCTATCTCGCCGCGCGCGAGGAGGCCGACGGCGTCCACCGCGTGGTCGCCCGCTTTCCGGACGGGCGCGCCTATATGTGGCGCCAGCTCGACGAGCGCTACGCACGATAGGGGATGCCATGGCCGACCTTCTGCTCGAGCTCCTCTCCGAAGAGATCCCGGCGCGGATGCAGGCGCGCGCGGGTCGGGACCTGACGCGCCTCGTCACCGACCATCTGGTCGAGGCGGGGCTCACCTATTCGGGCGCGCGCGCCTTCGCGGGGCCGGGGCGCCTCGCGCTCGCGGTCCCGGGGCTCCCGGCCCGCACGCCCGACCGGCGCGTGTTGCGCATGGGCCCGCGCGCCGACGCGCCCGAGACCGCGATCGAGGGGTTCCTGCGCTCGACCGGCCTCGCGCGCGAGCAGCTCGAGGAGCGCGCCGACAAGAAGGGCTCGGTCCTCTTCGCCGTGATCGAGCGGCCCGGGCGGCCCGCCGCCGAGGTCGTCGCCGAGGCGGTCGAGGCGGCCGTGCGCGGTTTCCCCTGGCCGAAATCGATGCGCTGGGGGGCGGGGTCGCTCCGCTGGGTGCGGCCGCTGCGCTCGATCCTCTGCCTGCTGACCGACGAGGCCGGGGCCGAGATCGTGCCGCTCGAGATCGACGGGATCCGCGCCTCCGATGTCACGCGCGGGCACCGGGTGCACGCGCCGGAGCAGTTCCGCGTGGCGGGCTTCGAGGACTACGAGGCGAAGCTCCGCGCCGCCCGGGTGGTGCTGGAGGCCGAGGAGCGGCGCGACACGATCCGCCACGAGGCCGAGCATCTGGCCTTCGCCGCGGGGCTCGAGCTCGTCGAGGACCGGGGGCTCCTCGACGAGGTCGCGGGGCTCGTCGAATGGCCCGTGGTGCTGATGGGCGCGATCGGGCCCGAGTTCCTCGACCTGCCGGCGGAGGTGCTGCAGACCTCGATGCGCGAGCACCAGAAGTTCTTCTCGGTGCGGAACGCCGCGACGGGCCGGATCGAGCGCTTCGTGACGGTCGCCAACGTCGCCGCGCCGGACGGCGGGCAGGCGATCCTCGCGGGCAACCGGCGCGTGCTCGCGGCCCGGCTCTCGGACGCGAAGTTCTTCTGGGAGAACGATCTCCGCACCGTCCGCGAGAAGGGGCTCGAGGGGATGGCCGGGCGCCTCCGCGACGTCGTCTTCCACGCGCGGCTCGGCACGCAGGCGGCCCGGGTCGCGCGCATCGAGGCGCTGGCCCGCGAGATCGCGCCCCATGTCGGCGCGAAGCCCGACCTCGCGGCCGAGGCCGCCCGCATTGCCAAGGCGGATCTGGCCTCCGAGATGGTCTACGAATTCCCCGAATTGCAGGGCGTGATGGGCCGCTACTACGCCGCGGCGGCCGGCCATGACGACGGGGTGCCCGAGGCCTGCGAGGAGCACTACCGCCCGCTCGGGCCGTCCGACGCCGTGCCGACCGCGCCCGTCTCGGTCGCCGTGGCGCTCGCCGACAAGATCGACACGCTGACGGGCTTCTGGGCGATCGACGAGACGCCCACGGGCTCCAGAGACCCCTTCGCGCTCCGCCGCGCCGCCCTCGGCGTGATCCGCACGGTGCTCGAGAACCGCCTGCGCCTGCGCCTCGCCCCGCTGGCGGATCGCCAGTGCCTGCGAAATCTCGAGGCCGAGGCGGCGGTCGGCGGCCACGGTCCGGAGGGGCCGGTCTCCGGCCCCGAGGGGACGCGGCCGGGGTCCGGGGCCGGGATCCGGCAGCAGACCGCCGATCTCATCGAGTTCTTCGCCGACCGGCTCAAGGTGGTGCTGCGCGAGGAGGGGGTCCGGCACGACGTGATCGACGCCTGTTTCGGGCTCGGCGGACAGGACGATCTCGTGCTCCTCGTCGCGCGCGTCCGCGCGCTCCAGGCATTCCTCGGCACCGAGGACGGCGAGAACCTGCTGGCCGGGTACCGCCGGGCGTCGAACATCCTCGCCAAGGAGGAGGAGCGCGACGGCGTCGAGTATTCCGGCACGCCCGACGTCCGCTTCGCCGAGCAGGAGGAGGAGCGCGCCCTCTTCGCCGCCCTCGACGCCGCCGAGCCCGCCATCGCCGACGCCCTCGCGCGCGAGGATTTCGAGGCGGCGATGGCCGAGATGGCGAAGCTCCGGCAGCCCGTCGACGCGTTCTTCGACGGTGTGCTCGTCAACGCCGAGAGCCCGGTGGTGCGGCGCAACCGGCTCTGTCTTCTCCACCGGGTGCGGGCGGCGATGCGCGCGGTCGCGGTCTGGGACGCGATCGGGGGCTGAGATGGACGCGACGCCGAGATTCGCCGAGGGGCCGGACGAGCTCCTCACGCCCGCCGAGCTCGCGCGGCTCACCGGGTTCGAGTTCATCGACGGCATCCGCGCGGGCCGCTATCCCGCGCCGCCGATCGCCCGGCCGATGGGGATGCGGATGGTCGAGGTCGCCGAGGGGCGCGTGGTGTTCGAGGGCACGCCTGCCTTCGAGCACTACAACCCGCTCGGCGCGGTGCATGGCGGCTGGTTCGGCACGCTCCTCGACAGCTGCATGGCCTGCGCGGTGCAGACGCGCCTGCCACGCGGCACGGGCTACACGACGCTCGAATACCGGGTGAACATCCTCCGCGCCGTCACGGTCGCCACCGGCCCGCTCCGCGCGGTGGGCGAGACGGTGCGGGTCGGCCGGCGCACGGGCGTCGCCGAGGGGCGGCTTCTCGGGCCGGACGGGCGCGTCTACGCCACGGGGTCGACCACCTGCCTCGTCTTCGATATCGAGGCGCCATGAGCGAGACCCCCGACCGCATCGCCGTCCGCGCGCGCATCACCGGCCGCGTGCAGGGCGTGAACTTCCGCGCCTGGACCGCCGAGCAGGCCGAGCGCCGCGGTGTCGCGGGCTGGGTGCAGAACATGCCGGACGGCTCGGTGCTGGCGCAGTTCGTCGGCCCCGAGGCCGCGGTCGGCGCCATGGTCGAGGCCTGCCGCGAGGGCCCGCTCGACGCGCGCGTCGATGGCATCGAGACCGAGCGGGTCGCGCCCGCGCCCGAGGTCGCGGGCTTCCGCATCAACCGCTGAGGCTCGCCTCCCGGCCGCCGCGTCGGGCGCCGTGCCACCACGGAGGGCGCGCGCGGCGGATGGCTGGCGGCGCGCCGGTGGCCCCGGGGCCCGGCGGCCACCGGGTGCGGCGGCGGCAGCCCGCCG
>CAZWDE010000241.1:0-5533 GCA_964632555.1 uncultured Limibaculum sp. | reverse complement strand
GGCGGACAGTAGCTGCCGGCGAAGGCGTAGCGGTCTTCCCAGCCCTCCAACTTCGAGGTCTCGACCGAGCGCGCCTCGGAGCCGATCTTGATCTCGGCGACCGTCGTCGGCTCCTCCATCCAGAGGTCGATCATGTTGATCTTGGCGTCGCGGCCGATGGTGAAGAGATACCGCCCCGAAGCCGACATCCGGCTGATGTGGACGGCATAGCCCGTGTCGAAGACCTTGACGATCTCGTAGGTGTCGCCGTCGATCAGGGCCACCTGCCCGGCGTCGCGCAGCGTCACCGAGAAGAGCTTGTCGAGCTCGAGATCGTTCATCTGCTCGTCCGGGCGCTCCTCGGGCGGCACATGCACCTGCCAGGTCTCGCGCATCTCCGCCATGCCGAACTCGGGCGGCTGCGGCGGCTCGATCAGCAGATACCGCGCCATCAGGTCGATCTCGGCCTCGTCGAGCTCGCCGCTGGTGCCCCAGTTCGGCATCCCCGCCGGCGAGCCGTAGGTGATGAAGGCGTTGAGATAGTCGTAGCCGAGTTCGCGCGTCAGGTCGGGCGTCAGCGCCTTGCCGGTCGCGCCCTTGCGCAGCACGCCGTGGCACCCCGCGCAGCGCTCGAAATAGATGGTGGCGGCCTTGTCGAACTCCGACGGCGTGATCACCGGGTCGCCCGGTCGGCGCCCCGGGATCTCGACGTCGATCTGTCCGAGCGTGGTCATGCTCGGCTGGTACTGCGCCGAGGGGTCGCTCCCGTGCGAGGGCGGGGTCTCCTGCGCCGGCGCCGCGCCGGCGAGAAGCGGGAGCGCGACGCCGGCGAGCAGCGCGAGCCTCCGAACGGATCTTGGGGATGCCATCTGATCTCTCCATTCCACGGATGAGGCACCAAGAGCCTGACGCCCGAAGTGTCGCCCCGCCTTGACTATTGTTAAGGCCGCCTCCGCCTGTCGGGCCGAGCCTCCGGTGCGCGGGCGCGGCCGGCCGTCGGGGCCGGGGACGCCCGCGACGGGAGATCGGCCATGACCACGTTCCGCATCGTCCTCGGCGAGGGCTTCCGGGTGTTCTTCCTCGCGGCCGGGATCTTCTCGATCCTTGCCATGGCCTACTGGGAACTCTGGATCGGCGTGCACGCGGCCGGCGGGATGGTGACCGGCACCCCCTTCGCCCACGCGCCGCATCACTGGCACGCGCACGAGATGATCTGGGGCTACGGCGCGGCGGTGCTCGGCGGGTTCTTCCTGACGGCGGTGCCCAACTGGACCGGCGGGCGCGGGGCGGCGGCGCCCTTCCTCGCCCTCGTCGCGGGTCTCTGGCTCGCAGGCCGCGCGGCGGTCTGGCTCTCGGGCGTGCTGCCGCCCGTCCTCGTCGCGGCGGTCGATCTCGCCTTCCTGCCCGTGCTCGGCCTTCGTCTCGCGCGGATGCTCGCGCGGCGGCCGAAGCCGCAGAACGTGATGATGCTCGGCCTCCTCGCGCTCTTCTGGGCCGGCAACCTCGCGGTGCATCTCGACTGGACGGGCGCGACGCCGGGCGCGGCCGAGGCGGGGCTGCGCGCGGGGCTTCTCACCCTCACCGCGATGATCGCGGTCATCGGCGGGCGGATCGTGCCGGCCTTCACGACCAACGCGATGCGCAAGGCCGGGCGCGAGACGGGCCTGCCACGCTCCGACCCCCGGCTCGACGTGGGGGCGATCGCGGCCACGATCGCGCTGCCGGCGCTGATCCTCGCCGGGGCCCCGGACGCGGCGACCGCGCCCGCCGCGGGCCTCGCCGGCCTCCTGCTCGCGGCGCGCCTCGCCGGGTGGCGCGGGCTCTGGACGCGGCGCGCCGCGCTCCTCTGGACCATGCACCTCGCCTACGCCGTCCTCGCCGCCGGCTATCTCGCGCTGGCCGCCGCCCTCGCCGGCCTCGCGAGCGAGGTCGCGGCGCTCCACATCCTCGGGATCGGCGCGATCGGCGGCATGACGCTCACGGTGATGAGCCGCGCGAGCCTCGGGCACACCGGGCGCCCGCTCGTCGCGCCCCGGCCGGTCGTGGCGGCCTTCCTCGCGCTCGTCGCGGCCACGCTGCTGCGGGCGGCGGCGTCCTACGGCGTGATCGACCTCTACTACCCGGCGACGCTCGCCGCCGGCGCGCTCTGGATGCTCGCCTTCGCGCTCTTCCTCGGCGTCTTCTGGCCGGTGCTGACGGAGCCCCGCGAGCCCCGCCAGGGCGCCGGATGATCCCCCGATTGACTTTCGTTAAGGCCCCGCCGCCGCTCCCACCGCACCCTCGCTCGACTGGAACGATCCCAAGGGACACCGCCATGCGCGAGATCATGACCAAATCGATGGCCCGGAACATCTTCTATGGCGGGTCGCTCTTCTTCGTCTTCGTCTTCGCCGGTCTGTCGGCGCACAGCCACTGGTACATCGTCACCACGTCGACCGACTCGGCCGGACTGACCGACAGCGTGGCGCGCGGCAAGAAGGTGTGGGAGATGCACGCCTGCATCGACTGCCACACGCTGCACGGCGAGGGCGCCTATTTCGCGCCGGAGGTCGGCAACGTGATGACCCGCTGGGGCGTCGCCGACGACGCCGAGGGCGCCTTCCAGGTGCTCAAGAGCTGGGTCGAGGCGCAGCCCTCCGGCATCGAGGGGCGCCGGCAGATGCCGCAGTTCAACCTGACCGACCGGGAAATCCGCGACCTCGCCGAGTTCCTCCGCTGGGCCGACCGGATGGACACCCAGGACTGGCCCCCGAACGAGGCGGGCTGAGGAGACCGACATGAAATACGAGACCCAGTCCGTCGCGGCGCCCTTCTTCTACGTCGCGCTCATCCTCTTCGCCGTCCAGGTCTGCGTCGGGCTGCTGCTCGGCTGGATCTACGTCTCGCCCAACACGCTGTCCGAAACGCTGCCCTTCAACATCGCGCGGATGCTGCACACCAACAGCATGCTGGTCTGGCTGCTGCTCGGCTTCTTCGGCGGGACCTACTTCCTGCTGCCGGAGGAGGCGGAGACCGAGCTCTACTCGCCGCGCCTCGCCTACATCCAGCTCGGCATCCTCGTGCTCGGCACCGTCGGCGTCGTCCTGACCTATCTCTTCAACCCGTTCCCGGGGCACTGGCTGCTCGGCATGGAGGGCCGCGAGTTCCTCGAGCAGCCCTTGTGGGTCAAGCTCGGCATCGCCGTCGCCTGTGTCATATTCCTCCACAACGTCACGATGACCTACCTCAAGGGCCGCAAGACCGCGATCAGCAACGTTCTGATGATCGGCCTCTGGGGTCTCGTCCTGCTCTTCCTCTTCGCGTTCTACAACCCGGACAATCTCGGGCTCGACAAGCAATACTGGTGGAACGTGGTGCATCTCTGGGTCGAGGGCGTGTGGGAGCTGATCATGGCCGCGATCCTCGCCTTCCTGATGCTCAAGCTCACCGGCGTCGACCGCGAGGTGGTGGAAAAGTGGCTCTACCTGATCGTGGCGACGGTGCTGTTCTCGGGCATCCTCGGCACCGGCCACCACTACTACTGGATCGGCACGCCGGAATACTGGCAGTGGATCGGCTCGATCTTCTCGACGCTCGAGGTGCTGCCGCTCTTCGCCATGATGGCCTTCACCTTCGTGATGAGCTGGAAGGGCCGGCGCGAGCATCCCAACAAGGCCGCGCTCACCTGGGCCATCGGCACCTCGGTGGTCGCCTTCTTCGGCGCCGGGGTGTGGGGCTTCATGCACACGCTGCACGGGATCAACTACTACACCCACGGCACGCAGATCACGGCGGCGCACGCCCATCTCGCCTTCTTCGGGGCCTATGTCGCGCTCAATCTCGCGATGTTCACCTATGCCCTGCCGATCCTGAAGAACCGCGACCCCTACAACCAGGTGCTCAACATGGGCAGCTTCTGGCTGCTCACCGGCGCGATGGCCTTCATGACCTTCACGCTCACCTTCGCCGGCACCGTGCAGGTGCACATGCAGCGGGTGCTCGGGAACGACTTCATGAGCGTGCAGGACCAGCTGGAGATCTTCTACTGGATGCGGTTCTGGTCCGGCGTCGGCGTGGTGCTGGGCGCGTTCCTGTTCCTCTACGCGGCGCTGGTGCCGAAGCGCGAGGTCGTCTCGGCCGAGCCGACCGTGCCCGCGGAGTGAGCCCGATGGACGGACAGGCGATCGCGGAGGGGGCCGAGGCCCCCTTCTACCTGCCGCAGGGCCCGGAATGCGCGATCTTCGCGGCCGCCCACGCGGCGGGCATGCCGCTGCTGCTCAAGGGGCCGACCGGCTGTGGCAAGACGCGGCTCGTCGCCCACATGGCGGCGCGGCTCGGCCGCCCGCTCCACACGGTGGCCTGCCACGACGATCTCTCCGCGGCCGATCTCGTCGGGCGCCATCTCCTCAAGGGCGGCGAGACGGTCTGGGTCGACGGGCCGCTGACCCGCGCCGTGCGCGAGGGGGCGATCTGCTATCTCGACGAGGTGGTGGAGGCGCGCAAGGACGTGACCGTGGTCCTCCACCCGCTCACCGACGACCGGCGCATCCTGCCGATCGACCGCACGGGCGAGGAGCTGCGCGCCGCGCCGGGCTTCATGCTGGTCGCCTCCTTCAACCCCGGCTACCAGAACATCCTGAAGACGCTGAAGCCCTCGACGCGCCAGCGCTTCCTCTCGATCGAGCTCGGCTTCCCGGCGCCCGATCAGGAGACCGAGATCGTCGCGACCGAGTCGGGCCTCGGGCGCGAGCGCGTGGCGGCGCTGGTCCGCCTCGCCGGCAAGCTGCGCGGGCTCCGGGGCCAGGACCTCGAGGAGGGCGTGTCGACCCGGCTCCTCGTCTATTGCGCGACGCTGATCGCGGGCGGGATGCCGGTCGAGCGGGCGGTTCGGGCGGCGATGATCGAGCCGCTGACCGACGACGAGGACGTGCGCCACGGGCTCCTCGACCTCGTCGCGGCGGTCTTCGGCTGAGGCGGCGATGGCCGGGCTCGAGATCGCGCCCTGGGAGCCCGAGGAGACCGTCGGCAAGATCTGGCACGCCGTGGCGAGCCGGTTCGACGCGCCGGTGGAGCACGCCGGGGCCGCGGTCCGGCTCGGCGAGGTGAGCGGGCGCATCGCGGTGCTCTTCCGCGGGCTCGGCGGCGCGGGCTCGGTCGAGATCAAGGCGGCGGCGGCGGAGCCGAGCCGGCACCGGCTGTCGCGGCTCCGCCGGCTCGGTGTGGCCGAGGAGCGGGCGGCGCGCGCCACCTTCGACGGCGAGGCGCTGAGGCTGCCGCCCGAGATCGCGGTCTTCCCGGCGCGCGAGGCGAACGCCGCGCTCTATCTCTGGCTCGCGGCCTCCGCCGCCCATGCCCCGGCGGTCCCGGCCGAGGACGACCCGCTCCGCGCCGATCTCGCGGCGCTCCGCGCGGCGCACGCGGCGACGGCGGCGACGCTCGCGGCCTGCCCGGGGCTCGTCGATCTCCATGCCGGGCTCGCGGAGGCGACCCGCGCGCTCCGCCGGCCGCGCGCCCTGCCCCCCGCCGAGGCCGCCGTGGAGGCCGCCAACGGCGCGCGTCTCGGCGGCGCCCGGCC
>CAZWDE010000240.1:0-5535 GCA_964632555.1 uncultured Limibaculum sp. | reverse complement strand
ATCGGGATCCTCGGGCGGATCGAGCGGCTGAAGGAGCGCGAGGCGCATCCGCTGGCCACCGAGATCGTCAAGGCCGGGATCAACCGCCGGGTTCTGGCGGTCGCGCTGCTGCTCCACGACATCGGCAAGGGCACGGGGCGCGACCACTCGGAGCTCGGCGCCGAGATCGCCGAGCGGCTCTGTCCACGGCTGGGGCTGGACGCCGCCGAGACCGAGACGGTCGTCTGGCTGGTGCGCCACCACCTCCTGATGTCCGACACCGCGCAGAAGCGCGACATCGCCGACCCGGTCACCGTGCGCGCGTTCGCCGCCGAGGTCCGGAGCCCCGAGCGGCTGCGTCTGATGCTGGTGCTCACGGTCTGCGACATCCGCGGCGTCGGTCCGAATGTCTGGAACAACTGGAAGGGCCAGCTGCTGCGCTCGCTCTACTGGGAGGCGCGGGCGCTGCTCACCGGCGGGCCGCACCGCGACAGCCGGGCGCACCGGGTGGAGGCCGCGCGCGAGGCGCTCGCCGAGGCGCTGGCCGGCTGGCCCGAGGACGCGCGCGCCCGCGAGCTCGAGCGCCACTACCCGCACTACTGGCTCGGGCTCGACACCGGGACCCATGCGATCTTCGCCGAGATGGCGCGGGAGCACGGCGGCGAGGGTCTGGTCAGCCGCTTCATGATCAACGGCGTGGTCGATGCGACCAAGGCCTGCCTCTACATGCCCGACCATCCCGGCCTCTTCAGCCGCATGGCCGGCGCCTTCGCGCTCGCCGGCGCCAACGTCAAGGACGCGCGGACCTACACGACGTCCGACGGCATGGCCTGCTCGACCTTCTGGATCCAGGACGCGCGGGGCCATCCCTTCGAGCCGTCCCGGCTCGACCGGCTGCGCGCGACCATCGAGCGCACGCTGAAGGGCGAGGTGATCCCGCGCGAGGCGATCCGCGAGAAGGAGCGCGTGCGCCCCCGCGATCTCTCCTTCACCGTGCCGACGCGCATCCTGTTCGACAACGAGGGCTCGGAACTCTACACGATCATCGAGGTCAACGCGCGCGACCGGCTCGGTCTGCTGCACGCGCTGACGCGGACCCTCTCGGCGCTCAACCTCAACATCTTCGCCGCGATCATCGCGACCTATGGCGAGCACGCGGTCGACGTCTTCTACGTCAAGGACCTCTTCGGGCTGAAGATCCGCGGACAGGCCAAGCAGAAGCTGATCGAGGACCGCCTCGCCGCGGCGATCGAGGCGATCGGCCCCGAATTCGGCAACGGCCACCAGGAGCCCAGGTGAGCGATCGCCCGGCCCGCCTGATCGCGGGCTTCGCCACCGTCGGCGGCTGGACGATGGGCAGCCGCGTGCTCGGCTTCCTGCGCGACATGGCGATCGCCGCGAGCCTCGGCGCCGGGCCGGTGGCCGAGGCCTTCTTCGTCGCCTTCACGCTGCCCAACATGTTCCGCCGGCTGTTCGCCGAGGGGGCGTTCAACACCGCCTTCGTGCCGCTCTACGCCAAGCGGCTCGAGGGCGAGGGGGAGGGCGCGGCGCGGGCCTTCGCCTCCGAGGCGTTCGCCGGGCTCCTCGCGGTCCTGCTCGCGCTCACCCTCGTCGCGAGCCTCGCGATGCCGGCGCTGGTGCTGCTGCTGGCGAGCGGCTTCGCGGGCGACGCGCGGCTCGGCCTCGCCACCGATTTCGGGCGGATCCTGTTCGGCTACGTCGTTTTCATCTCGCTCGCGGCGCTCGTCTCGGGCGCGCTCAACGCCCATGGCCGGTTCGCCGCGGCCGCGGCCGCGCCGGTGCTGCTGAACGTGATCCTGATCGCGGCGCTCGCGCTCGCCGAGGCGGCCGGTCTCGGGCGCGGGGCGGGCGAGGGCTATGCGCTCTCGGCCGCGGTGATGGTGGCCGGCATCGCCCAGCTCGCGCTCGTCTGGTGGGCCGCGCGGCGGATCGGGGCGGCGCCGCGGCTGGTGCGGCCGCGCCTCACGCCCGGGCTCCGGCGCCTCGCGGTTGTGGCCGCGCCCGCGGCGCTCGCGGCGGGGGTGCTGCAGGTCAATCTCGTGGTCGGCCGGCAGGTCGCGAGCCATTTCGAGGGCGCGGTCGTCTGGCTCTGGATGGCCGACCGGGTGTTCCAGCTGCCGCTCGGGGTGGTCGGCGTCGCGATCGGCGTGGTGCTGCTGCCCGAGCTCGCGCGGCGCGTGCGGGCGGGCGATCCCGCGGGGTCGCGCGCGGCGGTGAACCGCGCGGCCGAGATCGCGCTCGGCCTCACCCTGCCGGCGACGGCGGCGCTCCTCGCCATGCCGGGGCTCGTCGTCGCGGTGCTCTTCGAGCGCGGCGCCTACGGGCCCGGGGACACCGCCGCGACCGCGCTCGCGCTCGCCGCCTATGCGCTCGGCCTGCCGGCCTACGTGCTCCAGAAGGTGGTGCAGCCGGTCTATTTCGCGCGCGAGGACACCGCGACGCCGCTCCGCCACGCGGTCTGGGCGATGCTCGCCAACGCCGTCGCCGCCGTGGCGCTCGCCCCGGTCCTCGGCTTCGTGGCGGCGCCCGCGGCCGCGAGCCTTGCCGCCTGGGTCAACCTTGCGCTCCTCTGGCGCGGCGCGCGGGCGCATGGCGCCGACCTCGCGCCCGACGCGCGGCTCCGCCACCGGCTGCCGCGGATCTTCGCCGCGAGCCTCGCGATGGGCGCGGCCGTGGGCCTGCTCGCCGCTCCCGCCGAGGCGCTGGCCCCGCTGGCGCGCGCCGCGGCCCTCGCCGCTCTGGTGGCCGGCGGTCTCATCGGCTATCTCGGGCTCACCACGGCGACCGGGGCGCTCGTGCCGCGCGAGATCCGGGGCGCCTTCCGCAGGAGGGAGAGCGGATGATCCGAAGCGTGTCGATCGTCTGGGCTCTCGGGCTGGCGCTGCTCGCGGGCTGCACCGGGGTGCGCACGATCTCGGCCCCGCCCGACGCGCTCTACGAGAGCGCCGAGCTGCCCGGCTATCCCGGCGCGCGCGTCTGGGGCGACACGCCGCCGCCGGACGCCGAGGCGCGGCTCGAGGAATTCGTCCGGCAGGTCCGCGCCACCGCCGAGGCCGAGGGCGGGCTGCCCAACGGCGGGCGGCTCGACAGCCTCGTGCTCTCGGGCGGCGGCTCGGATGCGCCCTTCGGCGCCGGCCTCCTCTACGGCTGGAGCGAGGCGGGCGGGCGGCCCGAGTTCACCATCGTCACCGGCATCTCCGCGGGCGCGCTGATCGCGCCCTTCGCCTTTCTCGGGCCGGAGTACGACGAGGACATGCGGGCCTTCACCGTCGAGAACTCGACCGACACGCTGATCACCGTCACGCTGCTGCGCGGCATCCTCGACGGCGTCGGTCTGATCGACAACTCGAAGCTCCAGCAGGCGCTGCGCGGGCTCATCACGCCCGAGGTCGTCGGGCTGATCGCCGCGGAGCACGAGCGCGGGCGCCGGCTCCTGATCGGCACCACCAACCTCGACGCCCAGCGCCCGGTCTACTGGCGGGTCAGCCGCATCGCCTGGCTCGGCCGCGACCGGCCCGAGGAGACGGCGGACCTGATCACCAAGATCATGGTCGCCTCCGCCTCGATCCCCGGCGCGTTCCCGCCGCAGTTCTTCACCGTGGCGGCCGGCGGCGGACGCTTCTCCGAGATGCACGTGGACGGCGGCGTGACCAACCAGCTGTTCTTCCTGCCGCCCGAGACCCGGGTCGAGGGACTGCCGCCCGACATCCAGCGCTTCGTCGACCGCGGCACGATCTACATCGTGCGCAACACCAAGATCACGCCGGACTACGATCCGCTCGAGCCCGGCCTCGTGCAGATCGCCTCGCGCTCGATCTCGACGATGATCAAGTTCGGCGGGCGCGCGGACATCGCGATCCTCGAGGAGCAGGCGCGCCGCATCGGCTTCGGGGTGAAGGTGACGGCGGTGCCGGAGAGCTTCGACGTCGAGGCGACCGAGTTCTTCGACCCGGTCTATCTGCAGGCGCTGTTCGAGGTGGGTCGGGAGATGGGCGGCCGCCCCGACGCCTGGAAGCTCGACGTCAGGCCCGCCGCCGCGACCATCGAGGTCGCCGCGGGCCGGTGACCGAGGCCATCGCCCAGCCCGCGACGAAGCCGCCGAGATGGGCCTCCCACGCGATCACGCCGCCGAGCGCGATGTGCATCACCACGTTGATCGCCGCGAGCCCGAGGATGCGTCCCCAGATCGGGCTCCGGTCCGCGCCCGCGCGGCGGAGCGCCCGCTCCTGCCAGGCGGTGATCACGCCGAAGAAGCCGAACACCACGCCCGAGGCGCCGACGAGCGGCCATGGCGTGTCGGCGATCACGCTGAAGGTGAGCGCCCCCGCCGCGGCGGTGACCGCGACGATCGCGGCGGTCGCGCCGATCCCCGCCGTCTGCGAGACCGCGTGGCCGAGGGCGAGGAAGATCACCGCGTTCATGACGAGGTGCAGCCATCCGCCGTGGAGCGCCGCGTGGGTGAGGAGCGACCAGAGGAACTGCGGCGCGACCTCGCCGGTGTGGACCGCCCGCTCGAACAGCGGGTCGTAATAGGCGAAGCGCGCGTAGACGTGGTAGCGGTCGAGCGCCGGGGGGGCCATGCCGGCCTCGGCGGCGGCGAAGACGAGCTCGATCGCGACCATCACGGCCACGGCGGCCCAGAGCGCGGGGTGCAGGCGCCGTTGGGCGAGGCGCTGGTCGAGAAGGTCCATGTCCCCGTCCTACCGGCTCGGCCGGGCCCGCGCCAGAGCCTCGCTTGACGCGGGCCTTGGCGCCCGCCCATAGAGTGCCGGCCAGACCGGAGATGCCCATGGCCGACACCGCACAGCCCGTCCCCGCCGCCCGCGCCGCCGCCGCGCACACCCCGCGCATCTTCTCCGGCGTGCAGCCGACGGGCACGCTGACGCTCGGCAACTATCTCGGCGCGGTGAAGCGGTTCGACGAGCTGCAGGGCTCGGGGATGCAGACGATCTATTGCGTCGTCGATCTCCACGCGATCACGCAGTGGCAGGAGCCGGCCGAGCTCGCCCGCGCGACCCGCATGGTGACGGCGAGCTTTCTCGCCTGCGGGCTCGACCCGACGCGCTCGATCCTGTTCAACCAGTCGGCCGTGCCGGGGCACGCGCAGCTCGGCTGGATCCTCTCCTGCGTGGTGCGGATCGGCTGGCTCAACCGGATGACGCAGTTCAAGGACAAGGCGGGCAAGAACCGCGAGGCCGCCTCGGCCGGGCTCTATGTCTATCCCGCGCTGATGGCCGCCGACATCCTGCTCTACAAGGGCACCCACGTGCCGGTCGGCGAGGACCAGAAGCAGCATCTCGAACTGTCGCGCGACATCGCGGCGAAGTTCAACCTCGACTACGGCGAGCCGGCCGGGCAGCCCGACTTCTTCCCGCTGCCGGAGCCGATCATCGAGGGCGCGGTGACGCGGGTGATGAGCCTGCGCGACGGCACCAAGAAGATGTCGAAATCCGATCCCTCGGACATGACGCGGATCAACCTGACGGACGACGCCGACACCATCGCGCAGAAGATCCGCAAGGCGAAGACCGACCC
>CAZWDE010000239.1:0-5561 GCA_964632555.1 uncultured Limibaculum sp. | reverse complement strand
TAACCCTCGAATACAACGAGAAAATCCGGCCGCAGCCGGATCGGGAGAACGCTTTCGCGAGGGCAAGTGGCGGAGAGACAGGGATTCGAACCCTGGGTACCCTCGCGGGTACAACGGTTTTCGAGACCGCCCCGTTCGACCACTCCGGCACCTCTCCGCACCCGCTGGTCGGCAGCGTGGCGGGACACTAGTCAAGCGGCCTGCCGGGTTCAAGGGCGTGCGGCGCGCCTTTTCGGGCCGCCGACCGGCGCGCGGCCTTGACAGGCGCAACCGGCGGCACGATAGACGCGGTTCGATCGACGCCCCCTTGCCGGGGGCGCCCCGCCCGCCCCGCGGGCGCGCTGTCCGAGGCGCGGCGGACGCCGCACAAAGACCGGTCGGGCATGCTCCCGCCCGGCGCCGAAGGGCGCGGAACAGGAAGGACACAGGATGTATGCGGTCATCAAGACCGGCGGCAAGCAATACCGCGTGGCGGCCGGTGACGAACTGACGATCGAGCGTCTCGCGGCCGAGCCGGGCGAGACGGTTCTGTTCGACGAGGTGCTGATGCTCGGCGGGGGCGAGGGCGAGGTGTCCGTCGGCACCCCGCGCCTGCCGGACGCCGGCGTGGCGGCCGAGGTGCTCGGCCAGATCCGCGGCCCGAAGGTGCTCAACTTCAAGCGCCGCCGCCGCAAGCACAGCTCGAAGCGGCTCAAGGGCCACCGCCAGGACCTCACGACGGTCCGGGTGACCGAGATCCTGCCGAGCGGCGCGGGGACGGCCGACACCAAGCGCGCGGTCGGGCAGGGCGCGGCGATGCGGCGCGAGTTCCGCGCGGCGCTCGAGGCCGAGGCGGCCCCGGTCGCGGCCGGCGACGCGGGCGAGTGAGGAGGCGAAGCGATGGCACACAAGAAGGCGGGCGGGTCCTCGCGCAACGGGCGCGACACCGCGGGACGCCGGCTGGGGATCAAGAAGTACGGCGGCGAGGTCGTGCGCGCGGGCAACATCCTCGTGCGCCAGCGCGGCACGAAGTGGTGGCCGGGCGAGAACACCGGCCTCGGCAAGGATCACACGATCTTCGCGACCGTGAACGGGCGGGTGCGGTTCCACACGGGCCTCAAGGGGCGCACCTTCGTCTCGGTGATGCCCGCGCCCGCCGAGGCGGCCGAGTAGCCACGGGGCCGACCGGTCGGCGGATCGCGGGGGATCGGCGGCGGCCGGTCCCCCGCCGCGTTTTGGAGACGGGCGTTGGACCGCGCGATCCTCACCCACCGACTGAGACTGCGCCCGCTCGCGATGGCCGATGCGGAGCCGATCGCGGTGTTCTGCGCCGATCTCGCGGTGACGCGGTGGCTCGCGCGCGTGCCGCACCCCTATCCCGAGGGCGAGGCCGAGCGGTTCCTCTCCGCGCTCGCGGAGCAGGACGGGCGTCACTGGGCGATCGAGGCGCCGGGCGCGGGGCTCGTGGGCGTCATCGGTCTCGACGGGCCCGCCGGCGCGCGCGAGCTCGGCTACTGGCTCGGCCGGCCCTTCTGGGGGCGCGGCTGGATGGGCGAGGCGGCGCGCGCCGTGGTCGCGACCGCCTTCGCCGCCGGCGAGCCGCGGCTTGTCTCCGGCGCCTTCGAGGGCAACGCGCGCTCGCTGGCGATCCAGCGGCGCCTCGGCTTCGCCGAAACCGGGCGGCGCAGGCTTGCCTGCCGCGCGCTCGGCCGCGATCTTGTGCATGTCGACACCCGGCTCGACCGGGCGGAGTGGCGGGCGGAGCGGGAGGCGCGGGCATGACGGCGGCGCACGATGCGACCGAGCACGAGGCGCTGCGGATCGTCGGTGAGGGCGTGCTGGTCACGGAGTTCGAGGCGTCGGAGGCGGCGGCGCTCGCGGCCCTCGGCGACGATCCGGGCGTCGCGCGCATGCTCACCTCGATCCGGCTGCCCTTCACGCCCGCGGATGCGGCTGCGCGGATCGCGCGCGCCCGATGGCGGGGCCGGCCGGGCTTTGCCGCGGCGATCCGGCTCCCCTGCGGCACGCTGATCGGGGAGGCGGGCCTCGGCCCCGGGGCCGAGCCGTCGGTCATGGGCTGGCTCGGTGCGGCCCATCGCGGCCGCGGGCACGGCCGGGCGGCGCTCTCGGCGCTGATCGGCTGGGCCTTCGCGCGGCTCGAGCCGGCGGCGCTGTCGGCCGAGAGCTATCTCGACAACCTCGCCTCGATCCGGCTGCTCGAAAGGCTCGGCTTCCGCGCGACGGGCGAGGGCGAGGACGCGCACCCCCTGCGGCACGGGCCCGCGCGCTACCGGCGGTATCGCCTCGCGCGGGCGGACTGGAGGCGGCCGTGAAGTTTCTCGACGAAGCCAAGGTCTATGTCCGCTCCGGCAAGGGCGGCGACGGCTGCGTGTCGTTCCGCCGCGAGAAGTTCATCGAGTACGGCGGGCCCGACGGCGGCGACGGCGGCAAGGGCGGCGATGTCTGGGCGGAGTGCGTCTCGGGGCTCAACACGCTGATCGACTTCCGCTTCCAGCAGCATTTCTACGCGCAGGACGGGCGCGGCGGCATGGGGCGCGGGCGCACCGGCGCCGGCGGCGCGGACCGTGTGCTGCCGGTGCCCGAGGGCACGGAGATCCACGATCTCGAGACGGGCGAGTGCATCGCGGACCTGACCGAGACCGGCAGCCGCGCGCTGATCGCCCGGGGGGGCAACGGCGGCTGGGGCAACCTGCGCTTCAAGAGCGCCGTCAACCAGGCGCCGCGGCGCGCCAATCCGGGGCAGCCGGGCGTCGAGCGCACGATCCTGCTGCGGCTGAAGCTGATCGCCGACGCCGGCATCGTCGGGCTGCCCAATGCCGGCAAGTCGACCTTTCTCTCCGCGGTCTCCAATGCGCGGCCGAAGATCGCCGACTATCCCTTCACCACGCTCCATCCCGGGCTCGGGGTCGTGGCGGTCGACGGCGCGGAGTTCGTGCTCGCCGACCTGCCGGGCCTCATCGAGGGGGCGCACGAGGGGCGCGGCATCGGCGACCGGTTCCTCGGCCACGCCGAGCGCTGCGCGGTCCTGCTCCATCTCGTCGACGCCACCGCCGAGGACCCGGTGGCGGACTGCCGCACGGTGGCGGCCGAGCTCGAGTCCTACGACGCGGAGGCCGGGGCCGGGCTGGCGAGCAAGCCGCGGCTGCTGGCGCTCAACAAGATCGACGCGCTGCCGGAGGAGGATCTGGTGGCGCTCCGGGAGCTCTTCGCGGAGGCCGGGATCGGCGTCGACGCCGCGATCTCGGGCGCGAGCGGGCAGGGCGTCACGCCCGTGCTGAGAGCCCTCCGCGCGGCGATCGAGGCCGACCGGGCCGCGCGCGCCGCGGAGCGCGCGGCGGGCCCGCAGGCGTCGCCCGGCGCGGCGGCGGGCTGGTCGCCGTGAGCGGCGGGCGCCTCGCGCGGGCGAGCCGGGTCGTCGTCAAGATCGGCTCGGCGCTCCTCGTCGATCCGTCGGGCCGTCTCCGCGGCGACTGGCTGGCCGGGCTGGCGGCCGATCTGGCGGAATTGCGGGCGGGCGGCGCGCAGGTGCTCGCGGTCTCCTCAGGCGCGATCGCGCTCGGGCGCGGGGTGCTCGGGCTGGGCGCGGCCGCCTTGCCGCTCGAGCGGGCGCAGGCCGCAGCGGCGGTCGGCCAGCAGCGGCTCGCCGCGGCCTGGTCCGAGGCGCTCGCCGAGCACGGCATCGCCGCCGGACAGGTGCTGCTGACCCTCGAGGACACGCAGAACCGCCGGCGCTATCTCAACGGTCGCGCGACGCTCGCCGCCCTGCTCGCGCTCGGCGTCGTGCCGGTGGTCAACGAGAACGACACGGTGGCGACCGACGAGATCCGCTACGGCGACAACGACCGGCTCGCCGCGCGCGTCGCGCTGATGGCGGGCGCCGACCTGCTGGTGCTGCTCTCCGATGTCGACGGGCTCTACACCGCCAATCCGCGCATCGACCCCGCCGCGCGCCACATCGCCGAGGTGCGTGCGATCACCCCGGAGATCGAGGCGATGGCCGGCGAGCCGGCCTCGGGGCTGGCGCGCGGGGGCATGCGCACCAAGGTGCTGGCGGCCAAGACGGCGATCGCCGGGGGCTGCGCGATGGCGGTCACGCGGGGCGACCGGCACCGCCCGCTCAGGGCGCTCGCCGAGGGCGCGCGGGCCACGTGGTTCCTCGCCGAGGCGCCGCCCGCCGCCGCGCGCAAGCAGTGGATCGCGGGCATGAAGCCGCTCGGCCTCGTCCGGGTCGACGCGGGCGCGGCGGCGGCGCTCGCGCGCGGCGGTTCGCTCCTGCCGGCGGGTGTCGTCGCCGTCGAGGGCGCCTTCGAGCGGGGCGATCCGGTGGCGATCGCGGGGCCGGCCGGGGCGATCGGCGCGGGGCTCGCGGGCTACGGCGCGGGCGAGGCGGCGGCGATCGCCGGCGCGCGCTCGGGCGAGATCGCGGCGATCCTCGGCCATCCCGGGCGCGCGGCGCTGATCCACCGCGACGACATGGTGCTCTGGGAGACCGCGCCGGCCGAGGCCCCGGGCGAGGCCGGCTGAGCCTCTCGACCGCTGCGCGCCGCGGCGCTATGGGGGTGTCAGCGGAGGAGGCGGCGATGGACGAGACGGCGGATCTGGCGATCGACCCCGGTGCGCGCGGCCCGGCGGACCTGTCCGACCTGATGGCCGAGATCGGCCGGCGCGCCCGCGGGGCCGCGTCGGCGCTCGCCCTCGCGCCCGCCGAGCGCAAGCGTGCCGGCCTCGTCGCCGCCGCCGAGGCGGTGCTCGATCGCCGCGCCGAGATCGCCGAGGCCAACGCGCTCGACATGGAGGCGGCGCGCGGCCGCGGCCTCTCGGAGGCGATGCTCGACCGGCTCGCGCTCACCGGGCCGCGCATCGCGGCGATGGCCGAGGGGCTGCGGGCCGTCGCCGAGCAGCCCGACCCCGTGGGCGCGGTGATGGCCGAGTGGACCCGGCCCTCGGGCCTGCGCATCCGTCGCGTGCGCACGCCGATCGGGGTCGTCGGCGTGATCTACGAGAGCCGGCCCAACGTCACCGCCGATGCGGGCGGGCTCTGCGTGAAGTCCGGCAACGCGGCGATCCTGCGCGGCGGCTCGGAGAGCTTCCAGTCCTCGGGAGCGATCCTCGCCGCCCTGCAGGACGGGCTGCGCGCCGCCGGGCTGCCCGCGGACGCGGTCCAGCGCGTGCCGGTGCGCGACCGCGCGGCGGTGGCCGAGATGCTGCGGATGACCGCCTATATCGACGTGATCGTGCCCCGCGGGGGCAAGGGACTGGTCGGCCTCGTGATGGCCGAGGCGCGGGTGCCGGTGCTCAAGCACTACGAGGGGATCTGCCACGTCTATGTCGAGGCGACGGCCGACGCCGCGAAGGCGCGGCGCGTGGTGCTCAACGCCAAGACCCGGCGCACCGGGATCTGCGGCGCCGCCGAGTGCCTGCTGATCGACCGGGCGGTGGCGGAGGGACTGGGCGCCGACCTCCTCCGCGATCTGCTCGAGGCCGGCGTGGTCGTGCATGGCTGCGCCGAGGCGCAGGCGCTCGACCCGCGCGTGGTGGCCGCGACGCCGGACGACTGGGGG
>CAZWDE010000238.1:0-5588 GCA_964632555.1 uncultured Limibaculum sp. | reverse complement strand
GGCGGCGCCGGTCGCCCCGGGCGCCGCGGCGCCCGTCTGGGACCAGGAGGCCGAGCGCGAGCTCGGCAAGATCCCCTTCTTCGTGCGCGGCCGCGCGCGGCGCAACACCGAGCGCTTCGCCGCCGAGCGGGGCCTCGCCACGATCACGCTCGAGACGCTTTATGATGCCAAGGCCCACCACTCCCGCTGAGACGCGGCCGGTCGCGGTCGCCGGCGCGCCGTTCCGGGTCGCGCTCGTCACGCTCGACCGCCATCTCGAGGCGCCGCTCGCCGCCGTCGAGGCGCGGCTCCGCGCCGAGATCCCGGGCCTCCGGCTCGAGCTCTTCGCCGCGGCCGACTGGGCGGGCGACCCGGCCGGGCTCGAGGCGGCGCGCGAGGCCGTCGCCGAGGCCGATCTCGTGATCGCCGGCATGATCTTCCTCGAGGACCAGGTGGCCGCCATCGCGCCCGCGCTCGCCGCCCGCGCCGCCGCGCGCGACGGCGTCTGCAGCCTGATCGCGGCGCCCGAGATCGTCCGCACGACGCGCCTCGGCGAGCTCCGCATGGACCGCCCGGCGAGCGGGGTCGTCGGGCTCCTCAAGCGCCTGCGCGGCAAGACGAAGCCCGGCGGCGCGCCGAGCTCGGGCGCGGGCCAGATGCGGATGCTGCGCCGCCTGCCGAAGATCCTGCGCTTCATCCCGGGCAAGGCGCAGGACCTCCGCGCCTACTTCCTCGCGATGCAGTACTGGCTCTCGGGCTCGGCGGAGAACCTCGAGGGGCTCGTGCGCCTCCTGATCGACCGCTACGCCGCCGGTCCCCATGCCGGGCTGCGCGGCCGGCTCGACCCGCCGCCGCCGGTCGAGTATCCCGAGACCGGTCTCTACCACCCGGGGCTCGAGGGCCGCTTCGCGACCGATCCCGCCGATCTGCCGTCGCCCGAGCGCGTCCGGGGCCGCGTCGGGCTGCTGCTGATGCGCTCCTACCTCCTGGCGGGCGACACCGCCCATTACGACGCGGTGATCGCCGCGCTCGAGGCGCGCGGCCTCGCGGTGGTGCCGGCCTTCGCGGCCGGGCTCGACGCGCGCCCGGCGGTCGAGGCGTTCTTCGAGGGGCCGGAGGGCGCGGCGGTCGACGCCGTGCTCTCGCTCACGGGGTTCTCGCTCGTCGGCGGGCCGGCCTACAACGACGCCGGCGCGGCGAGCGCGACGCTCGCGCGGCTCGACGTCCCCTATGTCGCGGCGCACGCGCTCGAGTTCCAGACGCTCGAGGGCTGGGCCGCGGGCGGGCAGGGGCTCTCGCCGGTCGAGGCGACCATGATGGTGGCGATCCCCGAGATCGACGGCGCCACGGGCCCCGCGGTCTTCGGCGGGCGCGCGGGCGGCGGCGCGCCCTGCGCCGGCTGCGACCGGGCCTGCGCCCTCGGCGCGGCCGAGGGGCCGAAGCGCATGGTCGCCTGCCCCGAGAGGGTCGAGCGGCTGGCCGACCGCGTCGCGCGGCTCGTCGCGCTCCGCCGCGCGCCCGCCGCCGAGCGACGTCTGGCGGTGGTGCTCTACGGGTTCCCGCCCAACGCCGGCGCGGTCGGCACCGCGGCCTATCTCTCGGTCTTCGAGTCGCTCTTCAACCTGCTCGTGTCGCTCCGCGCCGACGGATACGACGTCGAGCCGCCCGAGAGCGTCGACGCGCTCCGCCGCGCGATCCTCGAGGGCAACGCGGCCGAGCACGGGCAGGAGGCCAATGTCGCGGCCTCGATCCCGGCCGACCGGCTCGTGCGCGAGACGCCGTGGCTCGCCGAGATCGAGGCGCAGTGGGGCCCCGCGCCCGGGCGGCAGCAGGCCGACGGGCGGCGCGTCCACGTGCTCGGGCGCCATTTCGGCCGGGTCTTCGTCGGCGTCCAGCCGGCCTTCGGCTACGAGGGCGACCCGATGCGGCTCCTCTTCGAGACGGGCTTCGCGCCGACGCACGCCTTCGCCGCGTTCTACCGCTACATCTCGGAGGAGTTCGGCGCCCACGCGGTGCTGCATTTCGGCACCCACGGCGCGCTCGAGTTCATGCCCGGCAAGCAGACCGGCCTCGGCGCGCGCTGCTGGCCCGACCGGCTGATCGGCGACCTGCCCAACATCTATCTCTACGCCGCCAACAACCCGTCCGAGGGCGCGCTCGCCAAGCGCCGGGCGGCGGCAACGACGGTGACGCATCTGACGCCGCCGCTCGCCAATGCCGGGCTCTACAAGGGGCTCGCCGATCTCAAGGCCTCGATCGAGCGCTGGCGCGCCGCGCCGCCCGAGGCGCTCGCCGAGCGCCACGCGCTCGAGGAGCTCATCCAGGCGCAGGCGGCGGAGGTCGATCTCGCCGAGCCCGAGCCGGTGTGGAACGGCAGCGCGGCGGTCGAGGTCGACGGGCTCTGGCGCCGGCTGATCGAGCTCGAGGCGACGCTGATCCCGCACGGGCTGCACGTGATGGGGCGGGTGCCCGCGCTCGCCGAGCGCGCGGACACCCTCGCGGCGATGGCGGGCGCGCTCGCCGAGGCCGAGGGCGTGGCCGCGCCCCCGCGCGCGATCCTCGAGCGGCTCGCCGAGGGCGGCTCCTCGGCCCTCCCGGGCCTCCTCGCCAAGGGAACGCCCCGGGCCCTTGCGGGCCTCCTCGAGCGGCTCGCGACCGCGGCCGACCATCTCGCGACCGACAGCGAGACGCCCGCGCTCCTGCACGCGCTCGGCGGCGGCTTCGTTCCGCCGGTCGCCGGCGGCGATCTGGTGCGCTCGCCCGAGATCCTGCCGACGGGGCGCAATCTCCACGGCTTCGACCCCTTCCGCATGCCCTCGGCCTTCGCGCTCCGCGACGGCGCGGCGCAGGCCGCCCGCCTCGTCGCCCGCCACGAGGCCGACAGCGGGGCCGCGCCGCGGACCGTGGCGCTCGTCCTCTGGGGCACCGACACGCTGAAGAGCGAGGGCGCGCCGGTGGCGCAGGCGCTGGCGCTCCTCGGCGCGGCGCCGCGCTTCGACAGCTACGGGCGGCTCGCGGGCGCGCGCCTCGTGCCGCTCGCGGAGCTCGGCCGGCCGCGCATCGACGTGGTGATGACGCTTTCGGGCATCTTCCGCGACCTGCTGCCCTTGCAGATCAAGCTGCTCGCCGAGGCCGCCTGGCTCGCCGCCACCGCCGACGAGCCGCTCGGGCAGAACCATGTGCGGGCCAACGCGCTCGCGCACCAGGCGCGGCACGGCTGCGACATGGAGACCGCCGCGCTCCGCGTGTTCTCGAACGCCGAGGGGGTCTACGGCTCCAACGTCAACCTCCTCGTCGACGCCGGCACCTGGGGCGAGGAGGACGAGCTCGCCGACAGCTACCAGCGCCGGAAGTGCCACGCCTATGGCCGCGACGGGCGCTCGGCGCCGCAGGGGGCGCTCCTCGGCTCGATCCTCGAGCGCGTCGACCTCGCCTACCAGAACCTCGAATCGGTCGAGCTCGGCGTGACGACGGTCGACCACTATTTCGACACGCTGGGCGGCATCTCCCGCGCCGTCACCCGCGCCCGCGGCCGGCAGGCGGCCGTCTATATCGGCGACCAGACCCGCGGCGGCGCGCATGTGCGCACGCTCGCCGAGCAGGTGGCGCTCGAGACCCGCACCCGCGCGCTCAACCCCAAATGGTTCGAGGGAATGCTCTCCCACGGCCACGAGGGCGTGCGCCAGATCGAGGCGCAGGTGACCAACACGGTCGGCTGGTCGGCCACCACGGGCGCGGTCGACCCCTGGGTCTACCAGCGCCTCTCCGAGACCTTCGTGCTCGACGCCGAGATGCGCCGGCGGATGGGGAGCCTCAACCCCGCCGCCTCGGCCCGCCTCGCCGGGCGGCTCCTCGAGGCGCACGAGCGGCGCTACTGGAGCCCCGACGCCGAGACGCTCGCGGCCCTCGAGGCCGCCGGCGAGGAGCTCGAGGACCGCCTCGAGGGCCTCGACCCCGAACCCGCAACCGCCGCCGCCTGACAGGAGACCGCCATGGCCCCGCTCGAGACACCGCCGAGCCTGCCCCGCAGACGGCCCCGCCCCGACGGCGAGGGCAGCGTGCAGGTCAAGCTGGACCCGACCATGAAGATCGAGGGGGCCAAGGTCTTCGCGGTCTACGGCAAGGGGGGGATCGGGAAATCCACCACCTCCTCCAACCTCTCCGTCGCCTTCTCGAAGCTCGGCAAGCGCGTGCTGCAGATCGGCTGCGACCCCAAGCACGACTCGACCTTCACGCTGACGAAGCGCCTCGTGCCGACGGTGATCGACAGCCTCGCCGAGGTGGATTTCCACTCCGAGGAGCTGCGCCCGGAGGACTTCGTCTACGAGGGCTACAACGGCGTGATGTGCGTCGAGGCGGGCGGCCCGCCCGCGGGCACCGGCTGCGGCGGCTATGTCGTCGGCCAGACCGTGCGGCTGCTGAAGGAGCACCACATGCTCGAGGACACCGACGTGGTGATCTTCGACGTGCTCGGCGACGTGGTCTGCGGCGGCTTCGCGGCGCCGCTCCAGCACGCCGAGCGGGCGCTCGTGGTCACCGCCAACGACTTCGACTCGATCTACGCGATGAACCGCATCGTCGCGGCGGTGCAGGCGAAATCGGCCAACTACGCCGTGCGCCTCGCCGGCTGCGTCGCCAACCGCTCGCGCGAGACCAACGAGGTCGACCGCTACTGCAACACGGTCGGCTTCAAGCGGCTCGCGCATCTGCCCGATCTCGACGCGCTCCGCCGCTCGCGGCTCAAGAAATGCACGCTCTTCGAGATGGAGCAGTCCGACGAGGTCGTGGCGGTGCAGAAGGAGTATGTCCGCCTCGCCGAGACGCTTTGGGCCGGGACCGATCCGCTGGCGCCCGAGCCGCTGCCCGATCGTGAGATCTTCGAGCTGCTGGGGTTCGACTGATGGCGCTGCCCGCGACATACGAGGCGCGGCGCGAGCGCCTGCGTGACTACTTCGACCGCACGGCAAGCGCGACCTGGGCGAAGCTCACCTCGGACGCGCCGGTCAGCCGCATCCGTCAGACGGTGCGCGAGGGGCGGGATACGATGCGCGGGACGCTCCTGTCCTGGCTCGGCGAGGACCTCGCGGGCCGGCGCGTGCTCGATGCGGGCTGCGGCACGGGCGCGCTGGCGGTCGAGGCGGCCCGGCGCGGTGCCGAGGTCGTGGCGGTCGATGTCGCGGCCTCGCTCGTCGATGTGGCGCGGGAGCGCGCGCCGGCGGGCCTGGCGATCGACTGGCGCGCGGGCGATATGCTCGACCCGGGCGCGGGGCCGGTCGACCACGTGGTGGCGATGGACAGCCTGATCCATTACCGCGCCGCGGAGATGGTGGCGGCCATTGCCTGCCTCGCAGCCCTGGCGGAGCGGTCGGTGGTCTTCACGGTCGCCCCGCGCACGCCGCTGCTGAGCGCGATGCACACCGCGGGCAAGCTCTTCCCCCGCTCGGATCGCTCGCCGGCGATCGAGCCCGTGGCGCCTGCCCGGCTGCTCGCCCGGATCGCGCGCGAGCCCGCGCTCGCCGGCTGGCGTGCGGGCCGCCAGCACCGTGTGGCCCGCGGCTTCTACATCTCCCACGCGCTGGAGCTCGTCCGATGACCGATCTCGCGCCGCC
>CAZWDE010000237.1:0-5591 GCA_964632555.1 uncultured Limibaculum sp. | reverse complement strand
GGCGAGCCTCGGGGCGCGCCCGTGACCCCGCCGCACGAGACCGGCCTCGCGCCGGCGCGCGCGCCCGAGCCGGCGGCGCCGCGCCGCGACGACTGGCGGATCGCGCTCGTGATGCTCGCCTTCCTGCTCGCCTACGGCGCCGTGGCCGGGCGCATGGCGCTGACCGCCCTCGGCGACCCGTCCGAGCCCGAGCGCGCGGCCGTCGAGCCCGAGCGCCAGCCGGTGCGCGGGGCGATCACCGACCGCACGGGCCAGCTGATGGCGGCCAACCTGCCGGCCTGGGCGCTCTATGCCGACCCGCGCGAGATCCGCGACATCGACGCCGCGGCCGACGCGCTGGCGCCGATCTTCCCGCGCCTCGGGCGCGCGCGGCTCCACCGGAGGCTCGCCTCGGAGGCGAAGTTCGCGTGGATCGCCCGGCCCGTCACACCGGCGCAGAAAGCGGCGGTGATGGATCTCCGCCCGGCGATCCCGGGGCTCAAGTTCGGGCGGCGGGAGATGCGCGTCTACCCGGCCGGGCGCGTCGGCGCGCATCTGATGGGCGGCGTGCGCGCCGAGGCGGAGCGGGTCAACGCCGCCGAGCTGGTGGGGCAGGGCGGCGTGGAGCGCCATTTCGACGAGCGCCTGCGCGCGCCCGAGGCGGCCGCCGCCCCGCTCGCGCTGTCGATCCATCTCGGCGCGCAGGCCGCGCTGACCGAGGCGCTGGCCGCGGGCATGGCGCGCACCGGCGCCGGGGCCGGGGCCGGCGTCCTGCTCGACGCGCGCACCGGCGAGGTCGTGGCGATGGTCTCGCTGCCGGATTTCGACCCCAACGCGCCCGTCGAGCGGCTCTCGGGCGGGGCGGCCAATCCGCGCTTCAACCGCGCGGTCTCGGGCGTCTACGAGCTCGGCTCGGTCTTCAAGCCGATCACCGCGGCGGTCGCGATGGAGCTCGGCCTCGTCGGCCCCGAGACGATGATCGAGACCGGCTCCGCGGTCGTGATCGGGCGCAACCGCATCCGCGACATGCACCGCATGCCCGCGGCGATGAGCGTGGCCGACGTGATCCGGCGCTCGTCCAACACCGGCGCGGCGCGGCTCGCGCGCGCGATCGGCGCGCGCCGGCTCCGCGCGGCGCTCGACCGGATGGGCCTCTTGGCGCCGCTGCCGGTCGAGCTCGCCGAGGCCGGCGCCGGCCGGCCGATGGAGCCGCCGCGCTGGGGCGATCTCGCCACCCTCACCATCGGCTTCGGGCACGGCCTCGCGATCACCCCGCTGCATCTGGCGAGCGCCTATGCGACGATCATCGGCGACGGGCGGCGGGTGATCCCGAGCCTCATCAGGGGGGGCGTTCCCCGCGGCGAGCAGGTCGTCTCCGCCGAGGTGGCGCGCGCGATGCGGGCGATGCTGCGCGAGACGGTGGCGCGCGGCACCGGGCGGCGCGCCGACGTGGAGGGCTATGAGGTGGGCGGCAAGACCGGCACCGCCGACAAGGCGAAGCCGACCGGCGGGTACTGGCGCGACCGGGTGCTGGCGAGCTTCGCCGCCGCCTTTCCGATGTCGGACCCCGCGTACGTCCTCGTCGTCATGCTCGACGAGCCGACCGACCCCGAGACCGGGCGGCGCGAGGCCAGCCGCACCGCGGTGCCCGTGGCCGCCGCCGCGATCCGGCGGATCGCGCCGATGCTCGGGATGCGCCCGATCGAGCCGCCGGCCGTGACCGGGCCGCTCGCGCTCGAGGCCGGGCGGTGACGGCGGTCGCGGTCGTCGGCCCCGGCGCGCTCGGGCTCGGCCACCTGCCGCGCCGCGGGCCCGAGGCGGTCCCGACGATCACCGGCCTCGCGGTCGACAGCCGGGTGGCCGGCGCGGGCGATCTTTTCTTCGCGCTGCCGGGCACGAAGCTCGACGGCGCGGCTTTCGCGCAATACGCGGTGCGGAAGGGCGCGGTGGCGGTCGTGGCGACGCCCGAGGGCGCGGACCGGCTCGCGGCCGATCTCGGCGCGCTGCCGGTGCCGGTCTTCGTCACCGACCGTCCGCGCGAGGCGCTGGCGCGCGCCGCCGCCGCCTTCTGGCCCGGACAGCCCGCGACGATGGTGGCGGTGACGGGGACGAACGGGAAGACCTCCTGCGTGCATTTCCTCCGCCAGATCTGGGCGGCGGCGGGCGCGCGCGCCGTCTCGATCGGCACGACCGGGGTGGAGGGCGAGGGGCTCGACGAGCCGCTCTCGGTCACCACGCCCGAACCGATCACGCTGCACCGTCTGCTCGACCGCCTCGCGGCCAAGGGCTGCACCCATGCGGCGATGGAGGCCTCCTCGCACGCGCTCGCGCAGGCCCGCGTCGACGGCGTGCGGCTCGCGGCCGGCGGGCTCACCAACATCACGCGCGACCACATGGACTATCACCCGACGCACGACGACTATGTGGCCGCCAAGATGCGCCTCTTCGACACCGTGCTGCCCGGGGGCGCGGCGGCGGTCGTCAACGCGCACGACCCGGTCGCCCCCCGCGTCGCCGAGATCGCGGCGCGGCGCGGGCTGCGGCTCCTGACCGTCGGGCACGGCGCGGGCCACGCGCTGCGCATCGCAGGCCAGGAGATGGAGCCCGACGGGCAGTCGATCCGACTGGTGTGGGACCGCGGCGAGCACCGCGTGCGGGTGGCGCTCATCGGCGCGTTCCAGGCCGAGAACCTCGCGATCGCGGCGGCGCTCGCGCTCGCGACCGGCACGGCGCCCGAGGCGGTCTGGGCCGCGCTGCCGACGCTCCGGGGCGTGCGCGGGCGGATGGAGCGGGTCGCGACGCGCGCGAACGGCGCGCAGGTGGTGGTCGACTATGCCCACACGCCCGACGCGCTCGCGACCGCGCTCCGGGCGCTGCGCCCGCATGTGGCCGGCCGCCTGATCGCCGTGGCGGGTGCGGGCGGCGACCGCGACCGCGGCAAGCGCCCGCTGATGGGCCGCGCCATGGCCGAACACGCCGATCTTGCCATCGTGACGGACGACAACCCGCGCTCGGAGGACCCCGCCCGGATCCGCGCCGAGGTGATGGCCGGCTGCCCGGAGGCCGAGGAGATCGGCGACCGGGCCGAGGCGATCCTCGCCGGCGTCGATGCGCTCGGGCCGGGCGACGCGCTGCTGATCGCCGGCAAGGGCCACGAGACCGGGCAGGAGATCGACGGGCGCGTCCACCCCTTCGACGATGCCGAGCAGGCCCGCGCCGCGGTCGCCGCGCTCGACGGGGACGGCGCGTGACGCCGCTCTGGACCTCCGAGGACGCGGCCGCCGCCACGCGTGGCACGTCGACGACCCCGTGGCGCGCCACCGGCGTCTCGATCGACAGCCGCGAGCTCCGGCCGGGCGACCTCTTCGTCGCGCTCGCGGGCGAGGCGCGCGACGGGCACGCCTTCGTCGCCGACGCGCTCGCCCGCGGCGCGGCGGCCGCGATGGTGACGCACCGCCCGGAGGGCGTCTCGGAGGGCGCGCCGCTCCTCGTCGTCGGCGACACGCTCGAAGGTCTGCGATGCCTCGCGGCCGCCGCCCGGGCGCGCACCGCCGCCCGGGTGCTGGCGATCACCGGCTCGGTCGGCAAGACCTCGACCAAGGAGATGGCCGCGCTCATGCTCGCCGCGCAGGGGCGCTGCCACGCCGCCGTGCGCAGCTTCAACAACCACTGGGGCGTGCCGCTCACGCTCGCGCGGATGCCGGCCGCGACCGACTGGGCGGTGCTCGAGATCGGCATGAACCACGCGGGCGAGATCACGCCGTTGTCGCGGCTCGCGCGGCCCGACGTGGCCGTGATCACCGCGGTCGAGGCGGTGCATCTCGAGAACTTCGAGAGCGTCGAGGGGATCGCCGACGCCAAGGCCGAGATCTTCGCCGGCCTCGCGCCCGACGGCGTGGCGGTGCTGAACGCCGACAACGCCTTTTTCGCGCGGTGCGAACGGCAGGCGCCGGGACGGGTGCTCACCTTCGGCACGGTCGGCGACGTGGCGCTCAAGCGGGTGCGCGTGAGCGGCGAGGGCACGGTGGTCGAGGCGCGGATCGCCGGCGAGCCCGCGCTCTTCCGCATCGGGGCGCCGGGGCGGCACCTCGCGCAGAACGCGCTCGCGGCGCTCGCCGCGGTGGTCGCGCTCGGCGCCGATCCGACGCGGGCGATGCTCGCGCTCGGCGCCTTCCGCGCGCCCGAGGGCCGGGGCGCGCGCGAGCGCGTGGCGCTCGGCCCGGCGGGGCTCGACGGCGCGATCGAGCTGATCGACGAGAGCTTCAACGCCAACCCCGCCTCGATGCGCGCGGCCTTCGAGGTGCTCGCCGCGAGCCCGGTGACCGACGACGTTGGCCGCGTCGCGCGCGGGCGGCGGATCGCCTTCCTCGGCGACATGCTGGAACTCGGGCCGACCGCCGAGGCGCGCCACGCCGCTCTCGCGCGGCTGCCCGAGATCGCCGCGATCGACCGGATCCACTGCTGCGGGCCGCTGATGCGGGCGCTGCACGCGGCGCTGCCGCGGGAGCGCCGTGGCGTCTGGGAGCCGGACAGCGCGGCCCTCGCGGCCCGGGCGCGGGGGCTGGTTGACGCCGGCGACGTCGTCATGGTCAAGGGCTCCAAGGGGTCGCGGATGGGGCCGGTGCTGGAGGCGATCCGCTCCCTCGGCACGCGGCGCGCGCCGGACCCGGAGGAGGACTGAATGCTCTACTACCTCTCCGCGCTCTCGGACGGCGGCGACGTGTTCAACCTCTTCCGCTACATCACCTTCCGCGCCGGCGGCGCGCTGATGACGGCGCTGCTCTTCGGCTTCCTGCTCGGCCGGCCGATCATCGACTGGCTGAGGAAGACGCAGAAGAAGGGCCAGCCGATCCGCGCCGACGGGCCGGCGAGCCACCTCCTCACCAAGCAGGGCACGCCCACCATGGGCGGCGTGATGATCCTCGGCGCGGTGGTGGTCGCGACGCTGCTCTGGGCGCGGCCCGACAACGGCTTCGTCTGGATCGTGCTCTCGGTCACGCTCGCCTTCGGGATGATCGGCTTCGCCGACGACTACGCGAAGGTGACGCGCCAGACCCACAAGGGCGTGCCCGCGCGGGTGCGCTTCCTGCTCGGGCTGGCGATCGGGCTCGCCGCCGCCCTCGCCTCGGCGCGGCTGCAGCCCGAGATGCTGCGCCACGCCATCGCGGTGCCGTTCTACAAGGACACGGTGATCGAGGCGGGGTGGCTGTTCCTGCCCTTCGCGATGCTCGTGGTCGCGGGCTCGGCCAACGCGGTCAACCTGACCGACGGCCTCGACGGGCTCGCCATCGTGCCGGTGATGATCGCGGCCGGCTCGCTCGGGGTCATCGCCTATGTCGTCGGCCGGACCGACTTCACCGAGTACCTCCAGCTCAACTACGTGCCCGGCACCGGCGAGATCATCATCGTGGCGAGCGCGATCATCGGCGCGGGCCTCGGCTTTCTCTGGTACAACGCGCCGCCGGCGGCCGTCTTCATGGGCGACACCGGGTCGCTCGCGCTCGGCGGCTGTCTCGGCGCCGTGGCGGTGGCGATCAAGCACGAGATCGTGCTCGCGATCATCGGCGGGCTCTTCGTGCTCGAGGCGGTCTCGGTGATCGTGCAGGTCGCGA
>CAZWDE010000236.1:0-5613 GCA_964632555.1 uncultured Limibaculum sp. | reverse complement strand
CTGCGACGACCGCAAGGCCGGCACCTTCGGTCGCCGTCACGATCCCACCGAAGATCCCGCCCAGAATGATCAGCGGCAGGAGGAGGGCTGGAGCGGCATCCTTGAACGCAGCTCCAAGCCGAGCGAGCGAGAACGCAGCCTCGCGCGGCAGGTCGTAGCGAACGGCGAACCAATAGCAAAGACAGAGCATCGAAAAGCCGCCCAGAAGCCCGGGGACGATGCCGGCCACGAAGAGCTGGACGATCGAGGTGTCGGCGAGCGAGCCGTAGAGGATCATCGGGATCGAGGGCGGGATGATGATCGCGAGCGACGCCGAGGACGAGGTGACGGCCGCCGCGAAGGGCGCCGTGTAGCCGCGCTTCTTCATCTGCGGCACGAGGATCGAGCCGAGCGCCGCGACATCGGCCACCGCCGCGCCCGAGATCTCGGCGAAGAAGAGCGACACGCCGATGTTCACCATCGCGAGCCCGCCGCGCACGAAGCCGATCAGCGCGGAGACGAAGTTGATCAGCCGGTCGGTGACGCCGCCGGCGTTCATGATCGCGCCGGCGAGCACGAACATCGGGATCGAGATCAGCGCGAACTTGGTCGAGCCGTCGTACATGTCGAGCGCGACCGTGACGAGGCTGCCCACCCCTTCGGTCGCGAGCAGCCCGAGCACGCCCGCGACCGCGAGCGCCACCGCGATCGGCACGTTGAGGCAGATCATCGCGACCAGCGCGAGAAAGATCAGCAGCATCAGCATCAGCGCGCTCCCCGCCCGGCGTCCGGCGCGATCTCGGGGTGGTGCTCCGCCGCCTTCCGCATCTCCGCCTCGACCTCGTGCTCGATCTCGGCCTGTTCGAGCGACACGCCCCGCGCCGTCGCCGCCCAGTAGGCCGGCAGGCTGAGCAGCTCGCAGAGGATGAAGAGCGCGGCGCCGATCGGGATCACCGACTGGGTGAACTGCACCGGCACCCAGGTGAGCGCGGTCAGCGTCATGCCCTCGAGCACCGAGACGACCTCCATCCCCGCCCAGCACATCAGCGCGAAGAAGCCGATCACGACGATCTCGCCGAGCACCAGCCCGACCATGCGCCACGGCATCGGGATCGCGAGCAGCACGCTGTCGAGCCCGATATGGCGGCGCTTGAGCGCCGCGAGCGCCGCGCCGTAATAGGTGATCCACGAAAGCTGGATCGCCGCCACCTCGTCATACCAGCTGAGCGAGTTGCCGGAGAGGCGGAACAGCACCGCGACGATCACGACGATCGTGAGCGACACCATCAGGAGGACGGTGACCCATTCGAGCACCGCTTCGAGCCAGCGGTTGACGGTGGTGAGCATGGAACGCCCCGGAGGGAGGGGCCCGCCCCCGGCGCGGGGACGGGCGACGCGGGTGGCGCGGTCAGGAGCCGCCGGCGAGACCGAGGACGGTGTCGATCAGCTGCTGGCCGCCCTCGACCTCGGCGGCGAACTCCTCGTAGATCGGCTTCGAGGCGGCGATGAACGCCTCCTTGTCGGCCTCGTTGACCTCGACGCCCGCCTCCTTGATCACGCCGAGCAGCTCGACCTCGAGATCGGCGGCGGTCTTGTAGACGAAGTCCTGCGTGGTGCGGCCGCACTCCTCGATGCCGGCCTGCACGTCCTCCGGCAGGTCGTTGAAGTGCTTGTCCGACATCAGCACGTAGGCCGGCGTGTAGACGTGGCCGGTGATCGAGAGATAGTCCTGCACCTCCTGGAACTTGGCGGAGGCGATCTGGGCGTAGGGGTTCTCCTGCCCGTCGATCACGCCGGTCTGCAGCGCGGTGAAGACCTCGGAGAAGGCCATCGGCGTCGGGTTGGCGCCGTAGAGCTGGAACATCTTCACGCGCCACGCGCCCTTCGGCGTGCGCAGCTTGATGCCGTCGAGATCGGCCGGCACGTTGATCGGGCGCACGTTGTTGGTGATGTGGCGGAAGCCGTTCTCGAAATAGCCGACGATGCGGTAGCCGTTGTCCTGCGCGGCCTGCTGGAAGGTGTCGCCGAGCTCGGCGATCACCCGCTTCATGTGCTCGCGGTCCTTGACGATGTAGGGCATCTCGAAGACGCCGAAGGTGTCGTCGACCGAGGACATCACCGAGGAGGGCAGCGAGAAGTGCACCTGCCCGAGCTTCAGCTTCTGCAGGAGCTCCTGATCCTTGCCGAGCTGGCTGGAGCCGAAGGTCTGCACCTCGACGGTGTCGCCCATCGCGCCGTTGACGCATTCCGCGAAGGCGTTGGCCGAGGTCTCGAAGAGCGAGCCCGGCTCGCCGACATGGCCGAACCGGAGCGTCATCTCGGCGGCGGCGGCGCTGCCGGCGAGGAGAGCGGTCGCCGTCGTCGCGGCGAGGATGGTGCGGATCGTCATGGTTGGTCCTCCCTAGGTTGCACCCGCCCGGGTTGTCCCGGATCGGTCGTCCGATGATGCGCCGCCTCAGGCGGCGGCGCGGGCCTCCGCGGGCGTCGCGACGAGATGGTCCATCGCCGCCCGGACGCCCCCCTTCCTGTGCGGGACGCCGGCCTGCGCCAGCCCCATCTCGACGCCCGAGAGCGTCGCCATCAGCATCAGGTCGTTGAAGTCGCCGAGATGGCCGATGCGGAACACGCGGTCGGCCACCTTCGAGAGCCCGTTGCCGAGCGAGAGATCGTAGTGCTCGAGAGTGATCGCGCGGAAGCGGTCGGCCGAGTGGCCCTCCGGCATCAGCACGGCCGTCAGCACGCCCGATTCGTGCCCCTGCGTGTTGCAGAGCACCTCGAGGCCCCAGGCGCGCACGGCGATCCGGGTCGCCTCGGCATGGCGGGCGTGGCGGGCGAACACGTTGTCGAGCCCCTCCTCCTCCAGCATCGCGATCGCCGCGATGAGGCCGTGGAGCATGTTGGTCGCGGGCGTGTAGGGGAAATAGCCGCGCGCGTTGGCCGGCAGCATCTCGTCCCACGCCCAGTAGGATTTCGGCAGACGCGCGGTCTTCGACGCCTCGATCGCCTTCGGGCTGAGCGCGTTGAAGGACAGCCCCGGCGGCAGCATCAGGCCCTTCTGGCTGCCCGAGACCGTGACGTCCACGCCCCAGCCGTCGTGCTCGTAGGGGATCGAGGCGAGCCCCGAGATCGTGTCCACCATGAAGAGTGCGGGATGGCCGGCCGCGTCGATCGCGCGGCGCACGGCCTCGATGGGGCTCACCGACCCGGTCGAGGTCTCGTTGTGCACCACGCAGACCGCCTTGATCTCGCGGGACGTGTCCGCGCGCAGCCGCGCCTCGATGGCGTCCGCGTCGGCCCCGCCCCGCCAGTCGCCCGCGATGAACTCGGGGACGAGGCCGAGCCGCTCGGCGAGCGTCTTCCAGAGCGTCGCGAAATGGCCGGTCTCGTACATCAGCACCCGGTCGCCGGGCGAGAGGGTGTTGACGAGCGCCGCCTCCCACGCGCCGGTGCCGGAGGCGGGGTAGATCACCACGGGATGCTCGGTGCGGAAGATGCGCTGCATCCCCTCGAGCGCGGCCCGGCCCACCTCGGCAAAGCCCGGGCCCCGGTGGTCGATCACGGCGCGGTCCATGGCGCGCAGGATCCGCTCGGGCGTGTTGCTCGGCCCGGGGATCTGCAGGAAGTGCTGGCCCGCCTTGCGCATCTTTGCCTCCCGCGGCGCCCCTTGCCATGGCCGGGGCGCTCTGCGTTAATGTTTTGTATACAGAATACCGGAGGGGCCGCGATGTCAACCAGTCTGTCGGAACGCCCGGCCGCGCGCGAGACCGGGCGGCTCGAGCGCCGCCTGCGCGCCGCCGTCGAGGGGCGCGTCGCCTTCGACCGGTTCGAGCGCGGGCGCTACGCCACCGACGCCTCGATCTACCAGGTGATGCCGGTCGGCGTCGTGGTTCCGCGCGGCATCGAGGACGTGCGCGCCGCGATGGAGATCTGCCGCGAGGAAGGCATGCCCATCCTGCCCCGCGGCGGCGGCACATCGCAATGCGGGCAGACGGTGAACGCCGCCGTGGTGCTCGACCTCTCGCAGCACCTGAACCGCCTCGTCTCGGTCGATCCCGAGCGGCGCGAGGCCGTCGTCGAGCCCGGCCTCGTGCTCGACCACCTGAACGCGGCGCTGAAGCCCCACGGGCTCTGGTACCCGGTCGACGTCTCGACCTCCTCGCGCGCGACGCTCGGCGGCATGACCGCCAACAATTCCTGCGGCGCGCGCTCGATCCGCTACGGCACCTCGCGCGACAACGTGATCGCCATCGACGCCATCCTCGCCGACGGCACCCCCGCCCGCTTCGGCGAGACCGACCCCGCGGCGCTCGGCAACGGCCCGGCCGACGCGCTCTTCCGCGACCTCATCGCCCTCGGCGCCCGCGAGGCCGACGAGATCGCCGCGCGGTTCCCGCAGGTCGCGCGCCGCGTCGGGGGCTACAACATCGACGCGCTGGTGCCGAACGGCGCGGCCCCGAACCTCGCGCATCTTCTCGTGGGCTCCGAGGGGACGCTCGCCGTCTCCGAGCGCATCACGCTCCGCCTCTCGCCCCTTCCCGGCGCCAAGGTGCTCGGCGTCTGCCATTTCCCTTCGTTCTACGAGGCGATGGACGCCACGCAGCACATCGTCCGCCTCGGGCCGACGGCGGTCGAGCTCTTCGACCGCACGCTCCTCGAGCTCGCCCGCGACATCCCGCTCTTCCGCCCCTCGCTCGAGAAATTCGTGCGCGGCGAGCCGGACGCGCTCCTGATCGTCGAGTTCGCCGAGACCGAGATGGCCGAGAACCTCCGCCGCCTCGCCGGGCTCTCGGATCTGATGGCCGAGCTCGGATTCCGCTGGGGCGACAGCGGCAAGCGCGACGGCGGCGTCGTCGAGGCGGTCGAGCCCGCGCTGCAACAGGAGATCATCGAGGTCCGCAAGCAGGGCCTCAACATCATGATGTCGATGAAATCGGCCGGCAAGCCGGTCAGCTTCATCGAGGACTGCTGCGTCGAGCTGAAGGACCTCGCCGAGTACACCGACCGCCTGCAGGGGATCTTCCGCCGCCACGGGGTGGGGGGCACCTTCTACGCCCACGCCTCGGTCGGCACGCTGCATGTGCGGCCCGTGCTCAACCTCAAGGAGGAGGCCGGCGCGCGGACGCTCCGCGCCATCGCCGAGGAGACCTTCGAGATGGTGCGCGCGTACAGGGGCGCGCATTCCGGCGAGCACGGCGACGGGATCGTGCGCTCGGAGTTCCACCGGCCGATGTTCGGCGACCGGATGGTCGCGGCCTTCGCCGAGGTGAAGCGGCGGATGGACCCCGACGGGCTCCTCAACCCGCACCGCATCGTCGATCCGCCGAAGATGGACGACCGCACGCTCTTCCGCTACCCGCCGGGCTACTCGATGCCCGAGCGCGCGACGGTGTTCCGCTGGCCCGGCCATGTCGGCGCCGGGCGCGGGCTGCAGGGCGCCGTCGAGATGTGCAACAACAACGGCGCCTGCCGGAAGATCGGCGACGGGGTGATGTGCCCCTCTTACCGCGTCACCCGAGAGGAGCGCGACCTCGTCCGCGGGCGTGCCACCAGCCTGCGGCTCGCCCTCTCGGGCCAGCTCGGCCCCGATGCGCTCACCTCGGACGAGATGGCGGAGCCCATGGCGCTCTGCGTCTC
>CAZWDE010000235.1:0-5648 GCA_964632555.1 uncultured Limibaculum sp. | reverse complement strand
CCGAGCTTCGGCTGCTTCTCGCGCGAGCCGCATCGGCGACGACGCCCCACTGCGCCTCGGCGTCGGTCTTGGTCTCCTGGGCGAAGATCGTCTTCAGCATCGCCGCCACGGCGGTGCGCTGCTTTGCCGGGGCGTGGGCCAGAGCGTTTCTGAGCCACTTGATGAGGACCTTCGCCTCCGCGACCACATCCTTCGCCGCCGCGACGATGTCGCCGAGCGCGGCCTTCAGGCTCGTGATCTCGGGGATGGGTCAAGCCGTCGAGGATGCTGGCATAGGCCTTCTCGTAGCCAGCCAACGCCTTCGCGACGCCGGCCGCCGACTTCGCAAGGCATTTCGGGCATTTTCGAGACCGCCAAGCCAGCGAGAACTCTCGCGCGGAATTCGTCTTCAGCGGAGCCCCGTCAACCTTGGACGGAACCGCAAACGCGGCGACCGCCCGGAAACTGCGCTGGACAAAACCGTCATTAATGGACCTGGTGGAGCCGTAGGATCGGGCGCGTAGCAAGCGCGATCCGGCGACACGACTTCAGGCGTCCCCCTCGCGAACCAGCCGGCGGGCGATCTCGGCGGCGAGGAGCCGCGCGGTCCGCCGGAGACCCGCCGCCCCCTCGGGAAGGGCGAGCGGGCGGGCGCCGTCCGCCCCGACGAGTTCGGGCCGCCCGTCCGCCCCCTCGCGCACATGGCCGGCGAGATGCGCGGGAACCGGACGCCCCCCGAGCAGGCCGTGGCGGAGGACCGCAGTGTCGTGGCCCGGTCCGGCGCGGTGCCCGGGCGACGGCTCGGGAAGCGCCTCGACCGTCACCGAGCCCTGCGCGGCGATCCCGCGCAGGAAGCCCGCCGTCTGCCAGATCGCGGCAGGGTCGACCCCCGCCCCCGGCACCATCACGAGGAGGTCCACCCAGTCGATCCCGAGGCCCGCCCGCGCCACCTCCGCGGCGCCCCGCTCGACGACGATCGCCTGCGCGCCGGGATCGCCGAGCGCCCGCTCGGTGCCCGCGAGGCTCGCATGGTCCGCCGCCGAGAGCTCCATCGGCCCGACCCGGTAGCCCGCCCGCGAAGCGACCGCCACGTCGCCGAGGGGGGCGAGCGCTGCGGCCGCCGCCAGCGTCATGTCGGGGGCCACACCGTCCGTCACCACCGCGACGACCGGCACCCGCAACGACGCGGGATCGCCGACGAGGCGGCGGATCAGCTCCGGCATCTTCGGTTCCGTGGGGCCGCCGCGCAGCGCCGGGTGGATCGCGGGGTGCGAGTTCACTTCGTTGACGAAGTAGCTCCCCGCGACGGGCGCCGCCGCGATGTCGGGCGCGATCAGGTCGACCCCCATCACCGGGATCGGGATCAGCGCGTGCATCCGCTCGAAGATCGCATGATAGCCGGGATGCAGATCCGGCACCGGATGCGCGAGCCCGCCCTCGCCGTGCCGGAAATGGCGGGAGAGGAGCACCGTCTCGCCGGCGGCCGGCACCGAGGCGGGCGTCATGCCCGCGGCGCGATGGGGCGCGCGGGGGCTGCGGTCGAGCGCGGCAAGGTCGATCGGCTGGAAGCTGAACCGGTGGCCCCGCCCGCGATGGGGGCGTGCGTTCTCCCGCGCCACGAGCTCGGCGATGCTCGCCGCCCCGTCTCCCACCACGAGCGGCGGGCGCCGCTCGACCGCCATCCAGAGCGCGCCCTCGACCAGCACGAAGCGGTAGTCCCGCCCCTCGACATGGCGCTCCACCAGCACCGGCCAGCCATAGGCGGCGGTCTCTCCGATCGCGGCGCCGAGCGCGGCCTCGTCGCGGATGCCCACCACCACGCCGCGCTGCCGGCCCTCGGTGAGCGGCTTCAGCACGACCGGATAGCCAATCTCGCGGGCGGCGGCGCGGACCTCGGCCGGCGAGCCCGCCGCGCGGCTCTCCGGCACCGAGATCCCGCCCTCGCGGAGCACCGCCGAGGTGAGCGCCTTGTTGCGCTGCACAAGGTGGGAGAGCTGCATCTCCGGGTCGATCACCGCGTTCAGGAACCGTCGGGCGGCCGCGCCGGTGCCGAGCCGCCAATAGGGTGCGCCCGTCGCCGGGCCCACGGGGATGCCGAGCCGGTGGGCGGCGCGCGTGATCGTCGCGCGGTTGGGCGAGGGCGTGAGGTCGAGGTCGCCGGCGACGAGCTCGTCGATCGCGGCGGCGAGGCGCGCTGGATCGGCGGGGTCTCCGTCCGCGGCGGCAGGATCCGTGGCGGCGAGGGCCGCGAGCCGACCGGCCGCGCCGACCACCGCCATGCCGATGCGCGTCTCGGCGCACTCGATCCAGCGGCCATCGCCCCCGTCCGCGAGCCTGCCCGATCGGCGCATGTCGTAGCCCATCGCCCGCTGGAGGGCGATGGCGAGGGTGGCGATGAGGTCCGCGTGCCCGGCCGGCGGCTCGGGCGGCGGTTCCGGCGGGGGGTGCGCGAGCTTGTTCGGCACAGCGTAGAGGCCCGCGAGGAGCCGCCCCGCGCGGCCGGGGTCGATCCCGGCCGGGCCGGCGGCAATGCGGAACCGCACCGCGGGACGCGCGCCGTGCGGATTGCCCGCGGCGACCGGCTCCGCCTCGATCGCCGGAGGGGCGACGCGCGCGCTCATGCCGCCGTCACCGGTCGAGCCCCGCATCCTCGACAAGCCAGCGGCAGAGCGTCGGAAGCGGGATGCCGAGATGCGCGATCTGCTCGTCGATGGTGCCGCCCGGCAGGCCGATCGCCGGCTGCGTGTTGATCTCGAGCACGACGAGGCCGTCGGCGCCCCGCTCCGGCTGCCAGCGGAGATCGGTGCGGCTGAGGAAGCGCGCGCCGATCGCACGGTGCGCCCGCTCGGCCAGATCCCGCGCGCGCGCCGTCACCTCCGCCGGCAGCGCCGCGGGCGTGATCCGGCGCGACGGCACGCGGTGATACTTGGCGTCGAAGTCCCACACCCCGTTCGCGGTCTCGATCTCGCTGGCGCAGAAGGCCCGGTCGCGCAGCACGGTCACGGTCAGGTCGCGTCCCGGAACGAAGCGCTCGACGAGGAGGGCGCCCGCCGTCTCGGGCGGGTCTGGCACGCGCTCGTCGGCCCCGCGCACCACGCGCATGCCGAGCGAGGAGCCCTCGGCATTCGGCTTCAGCACATAGGGCGGGGGCATGGGGTGGCCGCTGGCGAGCTCCTCGCGGGCGACGATCCGCCCCTCGGGCACGGGCAGGCCGGCCGCCGCGAAGACCGCCTTGGCGCGCGCCTTGTCCATGCCGATCGCCGAGGCGCAGACGCCCGAATGGGTGTAGGGGATGCGCATCGCCTCGAGCAGGCCCTGGATCACGCCGTCCTCGCCCCAGCGGCCCATCAGCGCGTTGAACGCGACATCGGGCGCCACGGCGCGGAGCCGCTCCGCGATGTCGTGGCCGACATCGATGCGGGTGACGGCATAGCCCGCCGCCCGGAGCGCCTCGGCGCACTTTGCGCCCATCGCGAGTGATCCCTCGCGCTCGCTCGATACGCCGCCCGAGAGCACGGCCACATGCATCACGCTCTGCCCCTCCGCCCCGCTCGCCGGCGCCCGCGCGGCCGGCGGCCCATGCTCTGCCGGAGACGGCGACGGGCGCGCAAGCCCCGGCTCCCGGCGCCCGCGGGCGGAAGCGGCTCAGGCGCCGGCCCGACCGGCGCCGCGATCCCCGAGGTGCTGGGCGATCCGTTCGGCGAGGGATGGGTCCGGTGCGCGCCCGGCAAGGTCGAGCACCCGCCCCGCGAGCGTCGCGAAGGGCCGGGCGGCGGCCCGGAAGCGCGCGGCGTCGCGCCCCTGCGAGGGGGCGAGGACGAGCAGGTCCGCCCGGTCGATCCCGAGCCCGGCCGACATCAGCTCGGCGAGCGGGCGTTCGAGCACCACCGCCCGCGCCTGCCGGTCGGCCAGCGCGCGCTCGCTGCCCTCGAGGGTCGCGCAGTCCCCGCCGTCGATCGCGAGCCCGCCCACCGCAAAGCCCGCCCGGCTCGCCACGGCCACGGCACCGCGCCGCGCCGCGAGCGCCGCGCCAATCGCCGTCGCGAGGCCCGAGCGGTCGGCCCCGTCGGTCAGCACCAGCACCACCGGCACGCGGAGGCCCGACCCGTCGCCGCAGAGGATGCGCATCATCCGGATCGGTCCCTCGCCGCGCGGCCCCTCCCGCACATGGATCATCAGCGAGGGATGGGCGTTGATCTCGTTGATCCAGTAAGTCGCGGACCCGGGCGGCGCCGCGATGTCGGGCGAGATGAGGTCGATGCCGCAGAGCTCGAGCGGCACGAGGGCATGCACCCGGCGCACGACCTGCGCATAGCCCGGATGCGCGTGGGACACCGGCAGCGTCAGCCCGCCTTGCCCGTCGCCGCCATAGTAGGAGAGCCGCACCAGCGCTCCCTCGGCCGGCACCGAGGCGAGCGTCATCCCGGCGTCGCGATAGGGGGTGCGCGGCTCGGCGTCGCGCCGCGCGAGGTCGATCGGCGGATAGAGGAAGCGCGGACCCGCGCCCCGGTGTGGGCGGGCGTTCTCCTGCGCCACGAGCTCGGCGATGGTCGAGACGCCGTCGCCGGTCACCTGCGGCGGCTGGCGCTCGTAGACCTCGAGCAGCTCGCCGCGCGCCACCATCAGCCGATAGTTCCGGCCCGGCACGTGGCGCTCGACGAGCACCGGCCAGCCGAACGCGCCCGCCTTGGCGATGGCGGCGTCGAGCTCGGCCGGGCTCCGGATCTCGGTCGAGACGCCGGCCTGCCGTGCCTCGGCGACGGGCTTGACCACGACCGGCCAGCCGAGCGCGGCCGCGGCCTCGCTCGCCTCCTCCGCCGACCGCGCCGCGCGCTGCGGCGGCACACTGACGCCGCCGGCCGCGAGCAGGCGCGAGGTCGCCCGCTTGTCGTCCTGCACGAGGAAGGAGAGGCGGGTCTCCGGATCGATCATGCTGTTGTAGAAGCGCCGCGTGCCGGCCCCGATGCCGAGCTCCCAGAGGGTCGGATCGGCCCGCGAGGGGCGAACCGGCCAGCCGAGGCGCTGCGCCGCGCGCGCGATCACGTGGCGGTTGGGCGAGGGCGTGAGGTTGCGGTCGCGCTCCACGAACCGCTCGATCGCCTCGGCGAGCCGCGACGCGGGCAGGCCGTCCGGCCCCGCGGCCGCGAGTTCGGCGGCCAGCCGCGCGGCGATGGCCACCGCCGTCTGCCCGGCCCAGGGGTCGAGGCAGGCGACCCAGCGCATCTCCTGCCCCGCCCCCGTAACCGGGCCCTCCGCTACGACATCGTGCCCGCCGGTCCGCTGGAGCGCGACCGCGAGCGCGCCGATGCTGGCGAGCATGTCCCCGGGCGGCCGGGCCGGGGTCTCGCCGGCAGGCCCGAGCGACGGCACGCAGTGCAGCGCATGGAGCGCGGCGATCGCCCCGGCGAGGCCGGCGGGCGCGGCCGCGGGCCGAGGCGGGCCGCTGCCCCGTTCGAAGAGGAACCGGATCGCCGGGGTCGGGCCGTGGATGTTGCCGGCCGCCACCACGGCCATCCTGAGCGTTACTGCCATGGAGCCGCGCTTAGCACGACGCGAGCCGGGGCGGGAGACGCCGTCCCGACTGCCGCGGGCCATAGACGGCGCAAATCGTGATCCGCAGGTGCCCCGCGCCGAGGTTATTGTGAATCGGCGACCAACAGTGACCCCCC
>CAZWDE010000234.1:0-5658 GCA_964632555.1 uncultured Limibaculum sp. | reverse complement strand
GGGCCGGCCGGAGGCGGATCTCCACGGCGTCGCGGCGCGGGCTGGCATAGCCCTCAGCGCCGACGCCCGCCTCGAAGCCCATGGTCTCGACATCGATCTTTGCCGCCGCCTCGGCGTCCGCCACCGCCAACAGCGGCGCGACGCCCGGCATCCTCGCCCGTCGCCCCCCGCGCCGCCCAAGGCATCGGCGGCGCCGCGGCATCAGCCGCGGATCTGGCGGGCGATGATCAGCTTCTGGATGTCGTTGGTGCCCTCGTAGATCTGGCAGACCTTCTGGTCGCGGTACATCCGCTCGACCTCGTAGTCGGCGAGATAGCCGTAGCCGCCCAGCACCTGGATCGCCTCGGAGGTGATCCGCTCCGCCGCTTGGCCCGCGAAGAGCTTGGCCATGCAGGCCTCCTTGAGGCAGGGCTCGCCCCGGTCCTTCATCGCCGCCGCGTTCAGCACGAGCTGCCGCGCCGCCTCGAGATCGGTCGCCATCTCGGCGAGGCGGAACTGCACCGCCTGAAGATCGAAGATCGGCCCGCCGAAGGCCGTGCGCTCCTGCGCATAGGCGAGCGCGCGCCGATAGGCCGCCTCGGCGAGCCCCACGGCCTGCGCGGCGATGCCGATCCGCCCGGCCTCGAGCGAGGAGAGCGCGATCGCGTAGCCCTGCCCCTCCTCGCCGATCCGGTCCTCGAAGGGCACGGCCATGTCGGCGAAGGCGAGCGCGCAGCTGTCGGACGCCTTCTGCCCGAGCTTCTTCTCGACGCGCACGATCTCGAAGCCCGGCGCCGCGTTCTCGACGACGAGGCAGGAGATCCCCTTCTTGCCCGCCGCCGGGTCGGTCACCGCGAAGAGCACCGTCGCCCAGCCGATCCGCGCCGAGGAGATGAACTGCTTGGCGCCGGTGACGCGGTAGCCCTCGTTGGTGCGCAGCGCGCGCGTGCGGAGATTGGCGGCGTCCGAGCCCGCCTGCGGCTCGGTGAGCGCGAAGGAGCCGACGCGCCCGCCCTCGGTCAGGGGCCGGAGCCAGCGCGCCTTCTGCTCGTCGGTGCCGAAGCGGTCGAGCACCGCGCAGACCGGCGCGTTGTGCACCGAGACGAGGGTCGAGACCGAGCCGTCGCCGGCCGCGATCTCCATCAGCGCGAGCGCGTAGGCGACGTAGTCCGCCCCCGCGCCGCCCCAGTCGGGCGAGACCGTCATGCCGAGGAAGCCGAGCTCGGCGAGTTCGGCCACCACCTCGGGCTCGATCGCGCCCGCCTCCTCGCGGGCGGCCGCCGTGGGCGCGAGGCGCGACTGGGCGTAGTCCCGCGCCATGTCGCGGATCATGATCTGCTCGTCGGTCAGCATCGCCCGCCCTCCTCGCGCCGCAGCCCCGCCGCCACCGCCCGGCCGAGGTGGGCGTGGTGCTCGGCACCGGTGTCGCCGAACGCCCCGGCCCGATCCGCTGGCCGGTCGTCGCAGACCAGCGGCGCGTCGAACCGGCTCGCGGTGAAGCTCACCCGCTGGTCACCGATCCGGCCGGGGAACCGCCGGATGCCGCGCCGGGGCGTCTTCAGGATCTCGCCGCCGGGATGGTCCTGCGCCACCGGCGCCGCGACGCCGCAAGGCCCGGCCCCGGGCGGCGCTGGCGTCGAGGGCGTGCTCGGGCCCGGGCCCCGGGCGGCACCGGGCGCGCGGCGATCGGCGGTCTCGCGCGCCATGCCCATTCCTCAGCCCCGCGTCCGGGGCTCGGCGACCGGGCCGCCGGCCTCGCGCCAGCCCCTGAAGCCGTCCTCGATATGGCTGACGCCGGCGAGCCCCATCTCCTGCGCCGTCCGCGCCGCGAGGGCCGAGCGCCAGCCCGAGGCGCAGTAGAACACAAAGCGCCCGCCCGCCTGGAACTCGGGCTTGGCGTAGGGGCTCTCGGGGTCGATCCAGAATTCGAGCATCCCGCGCGGGCAGTGGAAGGCGCCGGGGATCATCCCGTCGCGGTCGAGCTCGCGCGGATCGCGCAGGTCGACGAAGGTCACGCCTTCCGCCCCGTGGAGCCCCGTCATCTCCGCGGCCGGAGCGTGCGCCACCACGGCGTTCGCCTCGGCCACCATCTCGCGCACCGGCTTCATCGGCCCTCCTCCTGTCACGACGCCCGCGCGGCCCCGGCCGCCGGCGCCGCGTCACTCCTCGCGGATCGCCTCGATCTCGATCAGAAGATCGACCTCGTCGCCGACGAGCCCGTTCGCCACGGCATAGTCCATGCCGAACTCGCTGCGCACCACGGTGCCGCGGATCGAGATGCCCATGGTCTCCTTCTGATGGCCGAACGGGTAGGTCGCCTTCTTGTTGAGCGTCGCCTCGAGCGTGACGGGCTTGGTGACGCCGAGGATCGTGAGATCGCCGGTCACGGTGCCGGTGTTCTCGCCGGTCACCGTGCCGCCCTCGGCGGTGAAGGTGATCGCCGGATGCTCCTCGACGTTGAGGAAATCGGCGTTCCGCACGTGCTCGTCGCGGCGCTCGTGATTGGTCCAGACGCTGGCGGCCGGGATCGTCACCTCGACGCGGCCGAGCTCCTGCGCCTCGGCGTCGTAGGTGAACTCTCCCTCCACCTCGCGGAAGAAGCCGATCAGCTCGGCATAGCCCACATGCATCACCTTGAAGGCGATGCTCGCGTGGTCGGGGTCGATGCGGTAGGTCACCGGCTCGGCGAGCGCGGGGGCGGCGGCGAGGCCTGCGACGAGCGCGAGGGCAAGGCGGGGTCGGCGGATCATGTCGGCTCCTCCTCGAGGTTGGTTGCACCACGACGCGATATAGCAGAGCGCACGGGCACGTCGCCGCACTCGCGCGTGATCACGTCCGCTCGATCGCGACGGCGGTGGCCTCGCCGCCGCCGATGCAGACCGCGGCGACGCCGCGCCGCCCGCCGGTCTCCTCGAGCGCGTGCAGCAGCGTGACGAGGATCCGCGCCCCCGACGCCCCGATCGGATGGCCGAGCGCGCAGGCCCCGCCGCGCACGTTGAGCGTCTCGCGCGGGATGCCGAGCTCGGCCTCGGCCGCCATCGGCACCACGGCGAAGGCTTCGTTGATCTCCCAGAGATCGACGTCCCCGACACCCCAGCCGACCCGCTCGAGGAGCTTCCGGATCGCGGGGATCGGCGCGGTGGTGAACCAGCCGGGCTCCTGCGCGTGCGTGGCGTGGCCGAGGAGGCGCGCCCGCGGCGCCGCACCCGCCGCCTCGGCCGCGCTGGCGCGCGCGAGCACGAGCGCCGCCGCGCCGTCCGAGATCGAGGAGGCGTTGGCCGGCGTGATCGTGCCGTCCGGCCGGAAGGCCGGGCGCAGCGCCGGGATCTTCTCCGGGCGCGCGGTGCGCGGCTGCTCGTCGCTCGCGACCGTCGCCTCCCCCTTGCGTCCCTTCACGGTCACCGGCGCGATCTCGGCCGCCGCCGCGCCGCTCGCCTGCGCCGCCAGCGCCGCCTCGAGCGAGCGGATCGCGTAGGCGTCCTGCGCCTCGCGGGTGAACTGGTAGCGCGTCGCGCAGTCCTCGGCGAAGCTGCCCATCAGCCGCCCGGTCTCGTAGGCGTCCTCGAGCCCGTCGAGGAACATGTGGTCCTTCATCTCGGCGTGACCGAGGCGCGCGCCGCCGCGCATCTTGGGCACGAGATAGGGGGCGTTCGTCATGCTCTCCATGCCGCCGGCCACCGCGATCCGGCCCGCGCCCGCGCGCAGCTGGTCGGCCGCGACCATCACCGCCTTCATGCCCGAGCCGCACATCTTGTTGAGCGTGGTCGCCGGCACCTCCTTGGGCAGCCCGGCGCGGAAGCCCGCCTGCCGCGCCGGCGCCTGTCCCTGCCCGGCCGGCAGCACGCAGCCCATCAGGAGCTCGTCGACCGTCTCGGCCGCCACGCCGGCGCGGGCGAGCGCGGCGCCGATCGCCACGCCGCCGAGCTCGGCCGCGCTGGCGCCCGCGAGCTCGCCCTGGAAGCCGCCCATCGGCGTGCGCGCCGCGCCGAGGATCACGATGGGGTCCCTGCTCTCGCTCATGCCTCGCCTCCGGCTGTCTGGCCCGACAGTCTGGCGGGAGCGGCCGGGGCTGTCCAGTGGACCCGCTCAGCCGCCGAGGCCGTGGCGGGCGTGCCACTCGGCGAGGCTCTCGTCGGGGTACTCCTCGAAGGTCCGGTCGCCCTCCGCGATGTCGGGCACCGCCCAGCCGGCGCGGCTCGCGAGGCAGAGATGCACCCGCTCGGGCGGCGCCGGCAGCTCGGTGTCGATGCTCGAGGCGTGCGGGTGGACGAGCTCCGGCCAGGTCGGGTCGAAGAGCCAGAGCGCCGAGCCGCAGACCATGCAGAAGGCCCGCTCGGCGCTCGAGCGCGTGCCGTCGGCGAGCCGCGCCCGGTAGGTCGCGAGATGGCGCCGCCCGTCGACCTCGAGCGTCTCGGCCCGCGCGCCGAGGTTGATCGCGAAGCCACCGGCGCCCGCGGTCTTGCGGCAGATCGAGCAGTAGCAGCGCTGATAGGGCACGGGGCTCGGCGCCTCGACCCGGAAGGTCACGGCACGGCAGTGGCAGCTTCCCTCGAGCAGCATCGGCCCTCTCCCCCGTCCGGTCAGGGACGCTCGGCCACGGCGGCGGGTTCCGCGCCGAGCGCCCGCAGCCGCGCGATCGCCGCACGCTGGAGGTCGGCGCCCGAGCGGTAGGCGACCGTCGCGGCGTCGAGACCGCCGAGCGCGTCGGCGAGGCCGCGGGCGACGGCCGGCGCCAGCGCCTCGATCGGCGTCACGCGCGTGCGGATGCCGAAGGCGACGGCGCCGGTGCCGGGCAGGCGCGTGAGCGTCTGCCGCTCGACGCGCAGATAGAGCCGCTCCGCGCGGGCCGGCCGCGGGGCGGCCTTCTCGCCCTCGCCGAGCGGCAGGTGGAGCTCGGCCGTCGGATGCACCAGCCAGTTGACCCGCCAGACCGGCCGCCCGGCCCGCAGCCCCTCGAACACCCGGTTGACCCGCCGCGCGAGCGCCGCGTCGTAGTCCGGCACCGGCGCGTGGATCGCGGTCAGCGGCCGGCCGAGCTTCTCGGCCAGCGACCAGCGCGAGGGGAAGCAGAGCACGGCGGCCAGCAGCCGATACTCCCCGGCGGCGGGGTCGGGCGACAGGAGGCACCAGTCCTCCGCGGTCATGGCCCCGAGCGAGGCCAGCGGGTCGTCCGCGTCGGGCGCGACGCGCGCGCCGTCGGGCCGCCGCCAGCGCCCGGCCTCGAGCGCGAACCCCTCGCGCCCGTCCATCGCGGCGATCACGTGGCCGAGGAGCTCGCGCGCCGGCTCGGCGCCCTCGGGCCGGGCGGCGATGCAGGTGTCGCGCGCCGCGGCCAGCAGCCGCTCGCGCTCGGCCATCTGCGCGGCGAAGTCCGGCCCCGCGAGCGCGAGCGGCAGCTCGCCGAGCGGCGCGAGGCCGGGCGGGCGTGCCGTCCGCGGCTCGAGGAAGGGCGTGTGCGGCGCGTGGTCGAGAAGCCAGGGCGGATCCGCGGTCATGGCCGTGCGCCCCGGCTGTGCTGCACCAGGTTGAAGCCGGCGAGCGCCCGCGCGACCGGCGCCCACGCGGCGGCGAAGCCCAGCCAGTCGAGCCCCGCCGCCGCCGCCATCTCGCCGAGCGTGCGCCCGTCGGCCAGCGCGATCAGCCGGGCGGCCGCGCGCGGCAGCGGGATCTCGTGCGGCT
>CAZWDE010000233.1:0-5659 GCA_964632555.1 uncultured Limibaculum sp. | reverse complement strand
CGGTCGAGAGATCCATGATCGTGTCGGCGCCCCAGCGGATCGCCCACACCATCTTCTCCACCTCCTCCTCGACCGAGGAGGTCACCGCCGAGTTGCCGATGTTGGCGTTGACCTTGACGAGGAAGTTGCGCCCGATCGCCATCGGCTCGAGCTCGGGATGGTTGATGTTGGCCGGGATGATCGCGCGGCCGCGCGCCACCTCGTCGCGCACGAACTCGGGTGTCACCACCTCCGGGATCGCGGCGCCGAAGCTCTCGCCGTCGGCGAGCCGCGCCGCCGCCTCGGCGAGCCGGCCGAGCCCGAGGCTCTCGCGCTCGGCGACATAGGCCATCTCCTCCGTCACGATCCCGGCGCGGGCCGCCTCGAGCTGGGTGCGCGGGCGCGCTCCCGTGGCGCGGAGCGGGCAATGCGCGGCGGGGAACTCGGGGGCCGCGCGGTCGCCCGACACGTGGCCGTTGTCCTCGGGCCGCACCTCGCGGCCCCGGTAGCTCTCGAGCGCGCGGTCCGCGTACCACGCCGTCCGGTGGCGGCGGAGGCCCGCGGCCACGTCGATCGCGACCGTCTCGTCGGTGTAGGGGCCCGAGGTGTCGTAGACCCGGACCGCCGGATCGTCGGGGTCGTGCGTCGCGATCTCGCGATGCGGCACCCGCAGGGTCGGGAAGCCCGGCGGGCTCGTGCGGATCTTCCGCGAGGCCGGCAGCGGCCCGGTGGTGATCCTCGCGTCGCGGAGCGTGTCGTCCTTCATCGTCTCCTCCTCTCGCTCGCGCGATCCGGAGGGCATGGGGGCGTGGAGGTGGAGTCGCGGCGCCCGGCGCCTCATCCCATCCCTTCGCCGGCATGACCCGGATCAGGTTCGAAGGGTGCTCGCGCGGGCCTCGCGCGCGATCTCAGCCCCTTGGCCGTGGGGCGCCCCTTGGTGCGCCCAGTGTCATCAGACCGCGACGCGGTTGTCAAATGCGCAAGCCCGCCAGCTCCCGCGGGCGGGTGGGTGGAGGGAGGTGGCGGGCTTGCGCGGGCCCCGCTAGGCTCGCCGGAGAACGGGCTGGGAGGGCCCCAGGATGACCGAGATCACGCCGGCCGGGGACTGGCACGCGGTCCGCGCGGCGTTCCGCTGGCAGATCCCCGGGCGCTACTCGATCGCCGAGGACATGGTCGGGCGCTGGGCGCGCGCCGAGCCCGGCCGCCTCGCGCTCCGCCACCTGCCGGCCGAGGGCCCCGCCGAGGACTGGAGCTACGGCGCGCTCGACCGCGCGGCGAACCGTCTCGCCAACCTGCTCGCCGCGCGCGGGATCGGGCGCGGCGACCGCGTGGGCGTGCTGCTGCCGCAGGCGCCCGAGGTGATCCTGACCCATGTCGCGGCCTACCGCCTCGGCGCGATCGTCGTGCCGCTCTTCACGCTCTTCGGACCGGACGGGCTCGAATACCGCCTCCGGGATGCCGGCGTGCGCGCGCTCGTCACCGACCCGGCCAACGCGCCGAAGATCGCCGAGATCCGCGCGCGGCTGCCCGAGCTCGGCCTCGTCCTCTCGACCGAGAGCGCGGCCGAGGGCGCGGAGGCGCTGGCGCCCCTTCTGGAGCGCGCCTCCGACCGGCGCGAGCCCGTCGCCCTCGGCCCCGAGGATCCCGCCTTCATCTCCTACACCTCGGGCACCACCGGCCAGCCCAAGGGCGCGCTCCATGCCCACCGGGTCCTGCTCGGCCACCTGCCCGGCGTGCAGCTGACCCACGAGATGTTCCCCCGGCCGGGCGACCGGATGTGGACGCCCGCCGACTGGGCCTGGATGGGCGGGCTCTGCAACATCGCGATGCCGTCCCTGCGCTTCGGCGTGCCGCTGGTCAGCCACCGGATGGAGCGCTTCGACCCCGAGCGCGCGTTCCGGCTGATGGCCGCGGAGGGCGTGCGCAACGCCTTCCTGCCGCCGACCGCGCTCAAGCTGATGCGCACGGTGCCCGAGGCGGCGCGCGGCGCGCTGGCGCTGCGCTCGGTCGGCTCGGGCGGCGAGAGCCTCGGGGCCGAGCTCCTCGACTGGGGGCGCGGCGCGTTCGGGCTCACGATCAACGAGTTCTACGGCCAGACCGAGTGCAACCTCGTGGTCGGCAACTGCGCCTCGATCCTGCCGGTGCGCCCGGGATCGATGGGCCGGGCCTTCCCGGGCTCCGAGATCGCGATCCTCGGGCCCGACCGCGCGCCCCTGCCGCCGGGCGCGCTGGGCGAGATCGCGGTGGGCCGCGGCGACGCGGCGATGTTCCTCGGCTACTGGAACCAGCCGGGCAAGACCGCCGAGAAGTTCGCGGGCGAGTGGATGCTGACCGGCGACGAGGGGGCGATGGACGCGGCCGGCTATGTGCGGTTCGCGAGCCGCACGGACGACGTGATCACCTCCTCGGGCTACCGGATCGGGCCGGTGGAGATCGAGCACTGCCTGATGGGCCACGCGGCGGTCGAGATGGCGGCCGTGGTGGGCGTGCCCGACCCGGTGCGCACCGAGATCGTCAAGGCCTATGTCACGCTGGCGCCCGGCCACGAACGCTCGGACGCGCTGGCGGCGGCGCTCATCGCGCATGTGCGGCTGCGCCTCAGCCCGCATCTCGCGCCGCGCCTCGTCTGCTTCCTCGACCGGATGCCGACCACCGCGACCGGCAAGCTCCTCCGCCGGAGCCTGCGCGACCGGGGCTGAGGCCTCAGGCCGCGCGCAGCACCCGGGCGGGGCGCGCCGAGAGCGCGGGCAGCGCGAAGGCGAGGCCGGCGAGGAGGCTCGCCGCGGCGCCGCCCGCCACCACCGCGACCGCCGAGACCGGCTCGAAGGCGAACTCGGCCTCGAGGACGAAGGTGATCACCGCCCAGGCGGCCGCGCCGCCGAAGAGGATCGCGACGATCCCGGCCGCCGCCCCCGTGAGCGCCGAGCGGAGCGCCATCGCCTCGAGAATGCGGGGCCGCGTCGCGCCGATCACCTTGAGCACCGAGGCCTCGTAGGTCCGTGCCCGCGCCCCCGCCGCCGCCGCGCCGAGCAGCACGACGAGGCCGACCGCGATGGTCACGAGGCTCGCCCAGCGCGCGGCGGCCGCGATCTGGCCGAGCCCCTCGGAGACCCGCGCGATCGCCTCGCGCACGCCCACGGCCGTCACGTTGGGGAACTGCCGCCCGATCGCCGCGAGGATCTCGCCCTCGGCCTCGGGCGGCGCGTAGACGGTCGCGATGTGCGTGTGCGGCGCGCCGGCGAAGGCGCCGGGGTCGAAGATCATCAGGAAGTTGATCCCGAGATCGCGGAACTCGACGCGGCGGAGCGAGGCGACCTCGGCCGTGATCTCGCGCCCGAGGATCGAGACCGAGAGCGTGTCGCCGATCCCGAGGCGGAGCTCGCGCGCGTGCTCCTCGGAGAAGGAGACGAGCGGCGGGCCGGCATAGTCCTCGGGCCACCAGTCGCCCGCGAGGAGCTCGGTGCCGGCGGGCGGGGTCGCGGCGTAGGAGACGCCGCGGTCGCCCCGCAGGATCCACGCGCCCTCGGGGTCGATCTCGGCCTCGCGGGCCGGCACGCCGTCGAGCTTCGTGACGATGCCGCGCAGCATCGGCGCGGTGGAGACCTCGCCGACGCCGCCGACCCCGTCGAGCGCGGCCAGCACGCCCTCGAGCTGGTGGCTCTGGATGTCGATCAGGAAGAAGGCGGGCGCGCGCTCGGGCAGCTCCTCGTCGACCGCCGCGCGCAGGTTGTGGTCGATCTGGCCGATGGCGGCGAGCGTGGTCAGCCCGAGGCCGAGCGCGAGCACCGCGCCGCGCACCTCCCCGCCCGGCCCGCCGAGGCCCGCGAGCGCGAGACGGAGCACCGGGCGCCCCCGCACCGCCCGCGCGGTGGCGAGACGGGCCGCGAGCCGGCGCACCCCGTCGGCCACGAGCCGGAGCACGGCCAGCGCGAGCGCCACGCCCGCCACCACCCAGGCCGCGAGGAGCGGCGCGCCCGAGAAGGCGATGGCCGAGCCCGCGAGCGCCGCCGCCGCAAGCCCCGTGGCCGCGAGATAGGCGGGCGCGGGCCAGCGCCGCCCGGCCTCCACGATGTCGCGGAAGAGCGCGGCGGGGCGCACCTCGCGGGCGCGCGCGAGCGGCCAGAGGGCGAAGACGAGGGCGGTGAGGAACCCGTAGAGCGCCGCCTCGGCGAGCGGCCCCGCATAGACGTCGAAGAGCGCGGGCACCGGCAGGTCGGCCGCGAAGAGCGGCCCGAGAAGGAGCGGCAGACCGGCCCCGAGCGCGAGCCCGAACGCCACGCCGATGCCGGCGAGGATCGCGATCTCGGCGAGGTAGACCGCGCCGATGGTGTTGCCGGTCGCGCCGAGGGTCTTGAGCACCGCGATGGTCTCGGTCTTCTCGTCGAGATGGCTCTTCACCGCCGCCGCGACGCCGACGCCGCCGACGGCCAGCGAGGCGAGCCCGACGAGGACGAGGAACGCCCCGATCCGCCCGACGAAGCGCTCGATCCCCGGGGCCGCGTTCCGCGCGTCGCGCCAGCGGAGGCCGGCGTCGGGGAAGTCCGCCGCGAGCCGCGCCGAGAGCGCGTCGAGATCGGCGCCCTCGGGCAGGTCGAGCCGGTGGTGCATCTCGTAGAGCGTGCCGGGCGCGACGAGCCCCGTGCCCTCGAGCGCCGCGCGCGCGACGAGGCTGCGCGGGCCGAAGCCGAAGCCGCCCGAGGCGCGGTCGGGCTCGGCCTCGAGGATCGCCGCCAGCCGGAACGCGACGCCGCCGATCTCGAGCCGGTCGCCGGGCGCGATGCCGAGCCGGTCGGCGAGCGCCTGCTCGACCACGGCGCCGGGCAGCCCGTCGCCCGCGAGCGCCTGCTCCAGCGGCATCTCGGGCGCGAGCGCCACGCGGCCGGCGAGCGGGTAGGCGTCGTCGACCGCCTTCACCTGCGTGAGGGTGCGCCGCGCCGCCGCGCCCTCTCCCGCCACCGCCATCGAGCGGAAGTCGACCACCGAGGAGACCCGCTCGGCGCGCGCCTCCATCCAGGCGCGCTCGGCCTCGGTGGCGTCGCGATAGGTCGTGGTGATCTGCGCGTCGCCGCCGAGGATCGCCCGCCCCTCGGCGCGCAGCCCCTCGGAGATCGCCATGCGCACCGAGCCGACCGCCGCGACCGCCATCACGCCGAGCGCGAGGCAGGCGAGGAACACGCGGAAGCCGCCGATCCCGCCGCGCAGCTCCCGCAGCGCGAGCCGGAGCCAGACCGGCGCGCGGCTCATTCGGCCGCCTCGCGCGCCGCGGCCGCGGCCGCCGGGTCGAGCCGCCCGTCGCGCATCGCCACCACCCGGTCGCAGCGCGCGGCGAGCTCGCCGGAATGGGTGACGACCACGAGGGTCGCGCCGTCGCGGCTCTGGAGCTCGAAGAGCAGCCGGGCGATGGTCTCGCCGGTCGCGACGTCGAGATTGCCGGTGGGCTCGTCGGCCAGCAGGATCTCCGGGCGCGGCGCCACGGCGCGGGCGAGCGCCACGCGCTGCTGCTCGCCGCCCGAGAGCTGCGCGGGGTAGTGGTCGTGCCGGTGGCCGAGCCCCACCGCCTCGAGCTCCGCCGCCGCCCGCTCGAACGCGTCGGCGCGGCCGGCGAGCTCGAGCGGCGCGGCGACGTTCTCGAGCGCGGTCATCGTCGGGATCAGGTGGAAGGACTGGAACACCACGCCCA
>CAZWDE010000232.1:0-5659 GCA_964632555.1 uncultured Limibaculum sp. | reverse complement strand
GTTCGACCCCCCGCCCGAGTCGAAGCAGCCGACGCTGCGCAAGGGCGACAAGTCGGCCGACGGATGGGTCGAGTATCTGCAGAAGATGCTCAACAAGCTGAACGGCGCGGGGCTGACGGTCGACGGCGATTTCGGCGGCGGCACCAAGTCGGCGGTGATCGCGTTCCAGAAGGCGAAAGGCCTCGCGGTCGACGGGATCGTCGGCAACCAGACCTGGGCGGCGATCCGCGGCGGCACGCCCGAAGATCCCGCGACCGACCAGCGCGAGCCGCACACCTACGAGGAGAAGGGCAAGGAGGCCCGGTGGATGCGCGAGCGGGGGATCGCGGTCTACAACGCCGGCAAGGGCGGCGGGACGCTCGTGATGCATCTGATCTCGCTCGGCGACGCGCCGATCGAGGGGGAGACCGCCGTGCTGCGGGTCGTCCTGCCGGACGGCTCGGCCACGTCCGCCAAGCCCTTTCCGATCCCCAAGCCGGACAAGGTCAGCCCGACCGGCTCCGGCCACGAGCACGCGATCACGGTCGAGAACTTCCTGACCGTGTTCCGGCTGCCGGAGGACATCGACCTGTCGCGCCTGAAGGTCGACGGCTATTTCGGCGCGGAACTGGGCGGCGACCGCTACACGGACTGGCTCGCGGTCAAGTGAGCCGTGGCCGGCACCGGCGCGCCGGCCGCCGCTTTCCGGCGGCCGGCCGGTGCGCTAGTGTCCCCCCGAACACGGCGCGCGGCGCGGCCGGCGCGCCCGCCACGGGGAGACGACCGGGGGAGGCTCGCGGAATGGCCGACACGCGGAGCGCCGAGAGCGGCGGGGCGGGCGCGCGATGAGCGGCCTGCTCGCGCTCCTCGACGACGTGGCGGGGATCGCCAAGATCGCCGCGTCCTCGGTCGACGACGTGGTGTGGCAGGCGACCAAGGCCGGCTCCAAGGCGGCGGGCGCGGTCGTCGACGACGCCGCCGTCACCCCGAAATACCTGCGCGGCATCTCTCCGGCGCGCGAACTGCCGATCGTCTGGCGCATCGCGAAGGGCTCGCTCAAGAACAAGCTGCTCTACCTGCTGCCGGCCGCGCTGATCCTGTCGGCCGTGGCGCCGTGGGCGATCATGCCGCTCCTGATGCTCGGCGGCGGCTATCTCTGCTTCGAGGGGGCGGAGAAGATCGCCCACGCGCTCTCGGGCCACGGCGCCGAGGCGCCCGCCGAGGACGCGGCGCCGGCCGACGCCGCGCATCTCGAGGAGGCGAAGGCGCGGGGGGCGATCAAGACCGATTTCATCCTCTCGGCCGAGATCATGACGATCGCGCTCGCGGCCCTGCCGGTGGACAGCGTCTGGACCCAGGCGGCGACGCTCGCGGCCGTGGGGATCGGCATCACCGTGATCGTCTACGGGGCGGTGGCGCTGATCGTGAAGGCCGACGACATCGGCCTCGCGATGGCCGAGCGCGGGCGCCTCGCGCTGACCCGGCGCGTCGGGCGGGGGGTGGTCAAGGCGATGCCCGGCTTCCTCAAGGGGCTCACCGTGGTCGGCACGGCGGCGATGCTGTGGGTCGGCGGCTCGATCATCGTGCACGGGCTCGAGGAGCTCGGCGCGCCCTGGCTCGGCCACGCGATCCACGGCGCGGCGGTCGCGGTCGCGGACACCCTCGGCGGCCAGGGCGCGGTCGAGTGGGCGGTCACGGCCGCGCTCGACGGCGTGCTCGGGCTCGCGGTCGGGCTCGGCCTCGTGCCGCTCGTCAACCGCGCGCTGCTGCCGATGGCCGCCCGGCTGCGGGGCTAGCACGGCCTCGCCCGGGGCCCTCTCAGACCGCGGGAGGCGGCGCCGTCACGGTCTCGGGACCCATCCGGCGCAGACGCTCCAGATCGGGGATCACGAGCTTGCCCGCCTCGCGTCCGAGAAGGCCCGCCTTGGCGAGCCGGCTCATCTCGCGCGAGACCGCCTCGCGATGCGTGCTGATGCGCGCCGCGATGTCCTGATGCGTCGGCGGCGGCGCGATCTCGACCCCGTCGCCGACGGCAACGCCGATGCGCGCGAGGCGGATCAGTTCGCGGACCAGGCGCTCGCGCACCAGCATCGTGCTGTACTCGACGACGCGCGCGTTCATCTCGCGCGAGAGCTCCGTGACGTGCCGGAGCAGCGCCCAGGCGAAGCCCGGATCCTCGGCGACCAGCCGCTCGAAGCCGGCGGCCGGCAGCCGCGCCACTGTCATGTCGGTGACCGCCACCACGTTGGCCGAGCGCGGCGCGCCGTCGATCGCCGAGAACTCGCCGAACACGTCGCCGGCCACGAACTCCTTGAACGCGACCGACTTGCCGTCCGCCGAGGAGACCGAGGCGCGGGCGCGCCCCTCGATCACGAAGAACACGTCGCGGTCGGTCTCGCCATGGAACAGGATGGGCTCGCCGCGCACCCGGCGCCGGCGCAGCCAGAGCCGCCTGAGCGTGGCGAGGCTCGCCTCGCCGAGCCGCTCGAGAAAGGGTCGTGCCGCCATGGCGCCGTCGTCCGGTCTCCGCCGACCTGAGGGATTGACCTCGCACGTCACCCTAGCACTCGTGTGCGCGATCCCACAGCGCGCGGGCGGGCGAGACCCCATCTTCACCGTGACGGACCGTGCAATGTGGAGGCCGAGATGCGACGGCAGAACCCATTCACCGACTACGACTGGAGAGAGCGGGCGCGCGACGATCTCTGGCCCGCGGGAACCGCGGTGCTGCTCGCGCTGCTCGGCGGGCTGATGTCGGTGATCTGACGCCGGCCCGGCGAGGGCCGGGCAGGACATGAAGGGCGGAGGGGCAGGGCGTCCGGCCTCGGGTCGGACGGACCCCGGTGCCGCCCCGGGCCGGCGGGGACGGAGGCCGTCGTCCGCGACGCCGTCGCGGTGCCGCGGCGCGGGCGCGCCGATCCGACGCGCCGCCTGTCGACGTCGCGTCGCGCCCGACGGGGCGGCGTGTCAGACCGCCCGCGCGTTCATCGCCTCGAGCCGCTCGGCGATGACCCGGATCACCCCGAGCGCCACGTCCGGGTACTCGCGGAGCAGCGCCAGAACGGCCTCCCGCTCGAGCCGGAGCAGCGTGAGCGCCGCCCCCGCCGCGAGCGCGGTGGCGCGCGGGTGGCCCGTGAGCGCGGCGAGCTCGCCGACGATCTCGCCGCGCCCCAGCGTCGAGAGGAGCGCCTCGCCGTCCTCGCGCGGCATCAGCACCTCGACCGCGCCGTCGAGAACCACGAAGGCCGCGTCGCCCGGATCGCCCTTCTCCGCGATGCGCTCTCCGGGCCGGAAGGCGAGCACCTGTCCGGTCATCGCGATCACCTTCAGCCGCGGCTCGTCGAGCGCCGCGAAGAGCGGCATGGACCGGAGAACGCGGATGGTCGCGGCGAGGCTCATGATGCGCCGGTCCCGGTCATCGGCCCGCGCCCGGCGTGCGCCCGCATCGTCAGCCGTCCCTCCGCCCCGATCCACGCCTCGCCGTCGGTGCCGGCGATCGCGGCGCCCGCCGTCTCCGTCGCGAGCAGAATACCCGCCTCGGGCAGCTCCCGGCGCATCGCGGCGACGAGCGCCGCCTCGCCGTCCGGGTGCAGGTCGGCGCCGCCCGCGACGAGCAGGAACCGCGGCCGCTTGGCGAGGGCGCGGACAAGGCCGATCCGGCGCTGCACGAGCGCCGGCAGGGGCGCGTCCCCGAGGGGCGCGTCGAGCGCGATCCCGAGGAGCTCGCGCGCCATCCCGCGCGCGGCGATCGCCGCCTCGATCCGCCGGTCGACGAGCGGCCAGCGCGACCGGCGGTCGTGACGCCGCTGGCCGTGCAGGATGTTGTCGGCCACGGTGCGGGCCGGGTGGAAGCGGTCGGCGTCGAGCGGCACGATGTCGGGGTGGTCGCGCAGCAGCGCCGCCGCCGCGGAGCGGATCGCGAGCACCCGCTCGCGGGTGGCCGCGTCGATCACGTCGAGCTGGTCCCGCGTCTCGACGAAGTTGGCGGCGAGGCCGCTCAGGCGCGCGCGGGCGTCGCGGCGGAGCCGCAGGGGGTCGCTCGTGCGCGCCCGGCCGAGGATCGCGGCGGCGTCGGCGATGTCCTGCCGCGTGAAGCCGGTCACCCGGTCGAGCAAGCCCGATCCCGGATCGGTCGCCCGCGCGATATCGGCCAGCGCCGCGGCGATGCGGACGCCCACCTCGACGAGCAGGCGGTCGCCGCCGGTCCGGCGGAGGATCGACCGGAGCGCGGGATTCGCCAGATGGTCGGACGGGCGCGCGACCGGCTCGACGGGCAGCGCGAAGAGGAGATTGGCGAGGAACGGCCCGTTGCTGTTGCAGGCGTCGGCGCGCCAGGGTTCGACGAGGTCCGCGAGGCCCTCGCGGTCGCCGGCGATCTCCTCGCGGAGCGCCATCAGCGTCGCGCTCCAGCGGCGGCCCTCGGCCTCCGGCAGCGTGCGGTCGAGCGCCGCGGCGCGGAGGAAGCCGCCGAGGCCGACGCGCTCGGCGAGCGTCAGGATCCGGTCGTCGAGCGCCGCCGGGCCGTCGACCCCGGCGGCCTCCCAGTCCGTCCAGCCGGCCGTGCCGGTCGCGTCGCCCGGCCCGGGCGGACGGCGGAGCAGGCCGTAGGCGAGGTTGTCGCGGATCGTGCCGCGCACGAGGCCGGGCGCGTCGGTGACGAGGCCGAACGTCGCGCCGATCGCCGCGGGGCTCGCCTCGGCGAGCGGCTGCCCGCCGACGTCGACGCGGCCGGCCTCGGCCGGATCGACGCCCGCGGCGAGGCGGAGGAGCGCCGCCCGGCTCGCGGCGCCACCGCCGCGGATCGCGAGCGTCGCGCCCGCCCAGAGCGCGATCCGCCCCACGCCCGGCCGGTCGAGCGCGGGCTCGGGCGGCACGTCCTCGACGACGAGGCTGCCGGCGAGCGGCCGCGCCGGCGCCCCGGCCTCGCCCGGTGCCGCGGCCGGGCGATCGTCCGCGAAGGCCTCGCGGACCTGGCGGAACCGGCTGCCGAGGTCCGAGAGGCGCTGGGCGTGGGCGAGCAGCGCCTTCCACGGCCCGGCGAGGTCCTTGTAGGCGGCGAGCACGGCGACGAGCGCGCCGAGATCGAGCGAGCCCCGGATCACCAGATACCCGCCGATCGCGTAGAACAGGAACGGCGTCAGCTGGCCGAGAAAGTTGTTCAGGAACTTGATCGTGTACTTGCGCCGGAAGATCTCCTGGCGCACCCGCGTGTTGGCCTCGAGCAGCGCGGCGATGCGCGCGAGATGCCAGGGCGCGGTGCCGTGGCTGCGGATGTCGGGCGCGAGCTCGATGGTCTCGCCGATGCGGTCGGCGACCGTCCGCGCGGTGCTCGCGCGCGCCCGGTTGAGCCGGACGATCCGCCGCTGCAGCCTCGGCACCAGCACCGTCTGCACGGGGTAGAAGGCGATCGAGGCGAGGCCGAGCCACGGGTCCTGCGCGAAGATGAACGCGACATAGACCGCGAGCAGCCCGCCCTGGAACACCGGCGTCACGATCGCCTCGCCGAAGAACCCGCCGAGCGGCTCGATCTCGGCCATCACCGACTGGATGGTCTCGCCGGGCCGCGTGGCGCGCAGCCGCGCCATCGGAAAGCCGCTCACCCGCTCGGCCAGCTCGACGCGGAGGCGCCGCAGCAGGCGCTCGCCGCACATCCCGAGGCCGGTGTTGATCAGCCATTTGA
>CAZWDE010000231.1:0-5660 GCA_964632555.1 uncultured Limibaculum sp. | reverse complement strand
CAGCGTGGCGGCGATGCGCCCGGCGACCGGGCCGTGCCCGGAGAGCGCCCGGCGTGCCGGGTCGAGCGGGCCGCCGGGGTCCTCGGGCAGGCGCGCGGCGATCGCCTCCGCCTCGGCGAGCGCCCGGCCGATCGCGGCGATGTCGCGCGGCCCGCCGCGGCCGAGCGCGAGGCGGGCGAGGGCGCGCTCGAGATCCGGGATGCCGCCGAGCGCCTCGGACACCGCGGCCCGCAGCCCCGCGTCACCGGCGAGCGCATCGGCCGCGTCGAGCCGGCGGGCGATGGCGGCCGTGTCGGTGAGCGGGCCCGCGATCCGGGCCTCGAGGAGCCGCGCTCCGGGCCCCGTCCGCGTCGCGTCGACCGCCGCGAGGAGCGAGCCGGAGCGCCCGCCCCCGGGCCCGCGCGTCAGCTCGAGGCTCCGGCGCGTCGCCCCGTCGATCGCCATCACGCCGCCCTCGGTCTCGCGGCGCGGCGGGCGGAGGAGCGGCGCGCGGCCCTTCTGGGTGAGCTCGAGATAGTCGGCGATGGCCCCGAGCGCGGCGAGCTCGACGCGCGCGAAGGCGCCGAACCCGTCGAGCGTCGCGACCCCGAAGGCGCGCGCGAGCCGCGCCGCGCCGCCCGCGCTGTCGAAGCTCGACGCGGCGAGCGGGGTGGCGACGGCGCCGGCCTCGGCGATCGCCCGGGCCGCGGCGCCCTCGGTCGCGTCCTGCCGGATCAGCACCTCGCGCGGGGCGACGCGCGCAAGCAGGCCGGGCAGGGCGGTCGGGTCGACGGCCGCGACGGCCAGCGCACCCGTCGAGAGATCGGCCCAGGCCAGCGCCCCCTCGCCGCGGATCTCGGCCCAGGCGGCGAGATGGTTGGCCGCCCGCGCCTCGAGGAGCCCCTCCTCGGTGAGCGTGCCGGGGGTGACGAGACGCACCACCTCGCGCGCCACCACCGCCTTGGCGCCCCGCTTCTTCGCCTCGGCCGGGTCCTCGGTCTGCTCGGCGACGGCGACGCGGAACCCCTTGCGGATCAGGGTGAGGAGGTAGCTCTCGGCCGCGTGCACCGGCACGCCGCACATCGGGATATCCTCGCCCGCGTGGCTGCCGCGCTTGGTCAGCGCGATGTCGAGCGCGGCGGCGGCGGCCGCGGCGTCCTCGAAGAACATCTCGTAGAAGTCGCCCATCCGGTAGAACAGGAGGGCGTCCGGGTGCTCGGCCTTGATCGCGAGATACTGCGCCATCATCGGCGTGGCGCGGGCGGCGGGCGGGCTCGCGGAGGTCTCGCGGTCGGTCGGTGCCGCCATGGCTTGCCTCGCTCGGGCGGTGGCGCGAGCGTCACGGGCTAGCACGGCCCGGGGCCGGCGGGAAGGCGGCGGGCCGCGGCCGGCGGCCCGCCCGGCGGCCTCACGGACGGGCCGTCGTGGTCGCGGCGCCCTCGCGGCCGGTGCGGCGGGCCGCCGCCTCGCCGACGCCGAGGGTCGTCACGGCGTCGCCCATCATGTCGGCGAGCGCGGCCGGCACCGCGAGGAACGGGTTGCCGTAGCCTCCGGCGGCGCGGGCCTTGGCGCGCTCCGTGTTGAAGGCGCGGAGCGAGGTGCCGCCGTTCTCGGCGGCGGCCGGCGCGGCGAGGCCGAGCGCGAGGGCGGCGACAAGGGCGGGTGCGGCGGTCTTCATCGGTCTCTCCATCGGTTGCGCGTCGGTGGGGCGGGCGCCCCGGGACCGCCCGGAGATGGGTGTCGCGGCCGTGATGATTGCCCCGCGCGCCGCGCACACAGTTTTGCCGCGTCGGCGACAATCGGGGCCGTGCCGGTCGCGCCCCGCGGTTCCCGACCGGGATCGGGCGCCGTTCGCGTCGCCGAGCGGGATGACATAAGGTAAGCTCATGGCGGTTTAGCATTGCATGCCGGGCCGTCTGGCTTATGGTATACCAAAGGCCACGGCGCCGGCAGCACACCGGACAGCGGCGGAGCGTCATGACACGGCAGATCCGGCTCGAGCCCATCGGCGCCTCTTTCAGCCTGAAGGAGCACATCTACGGCGTGCTCAAGGCGTCGATCATGGAACTCGACATCTACCACCCCGACACCAACCTCCGGCTCGACGAGCGCGGCCTCGCCGAACAGCTCGGCATCTCGCGCACCCCGATCCGCGAGGCGATCATGCGCCTCGAGCAGGAGGGCTTCGTCGAGATCCAGGCCCGCCGCGGCGTGTTCATCAAGCGCAAGAGCCTCGAGGAGATCCTCGAGATGATCACCGTCTGGGCGGCGCTCGAGAGCATGGCGGCGCGCCTCGCCTGCGAGGAGGCGACGGCGGCCGAGATCGCGGAGCTCCGCCGGATCGGCGGGCAGTACACCGCCGCCATGGCCCGCGAGCGGATCGGCGAGTATTCCGAGGCCAACATCGCGTTCCACCTCGCCGTGCTGCGCCTCGGCGGCTGCCGGCTGCTCGGCGAGATGGCCGAGGGGCTGTTCACGCATCTGAAGGCGGTGCGCCGGCGCGCGCTCGCCGACGCCGACCGCGCCGAAAGCTCGGTGGCCGACCACATGGCGATCATCGAGGCGATCGAGGCGCGCGACGCCGACCGCGCCAGCCGGCTCGTGCGCGACCACACGATGCGCCTGCGCGAGTATCTGCGGCGCAACTGGAAGCCGGTCGGGGCCGGCGGCACGGACCCGACCCACGGCGCGGCCCTGCCCCGCCGCGCGACCGCGAAACCGGGAGGAGACAATGGCAGCCATCTCAGAGACCGCGCATGACACGCTCGCCAAGAAGAGCACCGAGGAGGGCATCGTCTCGGGCGGCCGCCTCGTCGCCAAGGCGCTGAAGGCCGAGGGCGTCGACACGATCTTCACGCTCTGCGGCGGGCACATCATCGACATCTACGACGGCTGCATCGACGAGGGCATCAAGATCGTCGACGTGCGCCACGAGCAGACCGCGGCCCACGCCGCCGACGGCTATGCCCGCCAGACCGGCAAGCTCGGCTGCGTCGTCACCACCGCGGGCCCGGGCTGCACCAACGCCGTCACCGGCATCGCCACCGCCTTCCGTTCGGAGAGCCCGGTGCTCCACATCGGCGGGCAGTCCTCGCTCAGCCAGCACAAGATGGGCTCGCTGCAGGACCTGCCGCATGTCGACATGATGGGGCCGATCACCAAGTTCGCCTCGGGCGTGTTCTCGACCGAGCGCATCGCCGACATGATCGCCATGGCCGCGCGCGAATGCTTCGCCGGCGCCTATGGCCCCGCCTATCTCGAGATCCCGCGCGACATCCTCGACGCCGAGATCCCGATCGAGCGGGCGCGCATCCCCGAGCCCGGCAAGTACCGCGCCTCCAACCGCATGATGGCCGACAGCCGCGACATCGAGCGCCTCGCCGACATCCTGGTGAACGCCGAGCGCCCGGCGGTGCTGTTCGGCCAGCAGGTCTGGGCGTCGGGCTCGTCGCAGGAGTGCATCGACTTCGTCCGCGCGCTCGACATCCCCGCCTACATGAACGGCGCCTCGCGCGGCATGCTGCCGCCGGGCGACGAGCACCATTTCGACCGCACGCGCAGCCTCGCCTTCAAGGAGGCCGACGTGATCCTGATCGTCGGCACGCCCTTCGACTTCCGCATGGGCTACGGCAAGCGGATCTCGGACGCGGTGACGCTGGTGCAGCTCGATCTCGACTACCGGATCGTCGGCAAGAATCGCGACATCGATCTCGGCCTTCCGGGGCATATGGGCGCCAACCTCTCGGCGGTGGCCGCGGCGGCCTCGGCCCGGATCGATCCGGGCAAGCGCCAGCTGCGCCGCCAGTGGATGGAGAAGCTGCGCGGCGCCGAGGCGCAGGCGCTCGAGAAGCTGATGCCGCTCTTCACGTCGGACCGCTCGCCGATCCACCCCTACCGCCTCGCCTGGGAGATCAACGAGTTCCTGCGCGAGGACACGATCTACATCGGCGACGGCGGCGACGTGGTGACGATCTCGGCGCAGGCCGTGCGGCCGCGGGCGCCCGGCCAGTGGATGGACCCGGGCGCGCTCGGCTCGCTCGGCGTCGGCACCGGCTTCGCGATGGCCGCCAAGCTCGCGCACCCCCAGAAGGAGGTGATGTGCCTCTACGGCGACGGCTCCTTCGGCATGACCGCCTTCGACATGGAGGTCAGCCAGCGCTTCGGCGCGCCCTTCCTCGCGGTGATCGGCAACAACTCGGCGATGAACCAGATCCGCTACGGCCAGATCGCGAAATACGGCGAGAACCGCGGCGACATCGGCAACAAGCTGGGCGACGTGGAGTTCTCGAAGTTCGGCGAGATGATCGGCGGCTACGGCGAGGAGGTCCGCGAGGCCGAGCAGATCGGCCCCGCGCTCCAGCGCGCCCGCGAGGCGATCGCGCGCACGGGCAAGTGCGCCGTGGTCAATGTCTGGATCGACCCCAACGAATACGCGCCGGGCACCAAGGCCCAGACGATGTACAAGTGAGGCCATGATGGGCGTGATCGCCGATGCCGTGCCGGTCTCCGGCTGGGACGACTACGTCGCGCTCGAGGAGCGGACGGGGCTGCGCCACGAGCTCGTCGAGGGCGTCGCCTACGCGATGGTGGGCGGCACGGAGCGGCACAATCTGGTCGCGATGAACCTCGCGGCGGCGCTCCACGCCGTGCGGGGGTCGTGCCGGGTGTTCCAGCAGGCGATGCGGCTGCGCATCGCGTCGGAGCGGGCGGAGACGTTCCTCTACCCCGACGTGATGCTCTGCTGCGACCCGGCCGACGACGCGCCGCTCTGGAAGGAGCGGCCGTCGCTTGTCGCCGAGGTGCTCTCGCCCTCGACCGAGCGGATCGACCAGGGGGAGAAGCTCCTGCGCTACCAGTCGATCCCGTCCCTGCGCGAGTATCTCGTGGCCCACGCGACCCGGGCCGAGGCCCACCTCCACCGGGCCGCCGACGGCTGGCGCGCCACGCCCGTCGATCTCGACGCCGGCACCCGGCTCGAGAGCGCCGACCTCCGGATCGACTTCGCAACCCTCTACGCCGGCGTCTTCTCCTGACGCCCCACGAAACTCCAAGGGAGACCGACATGAAAGCCCTCGACGGCGTCCGCATCCTCGACTTCACCCACGTCCAGTCGGGGCCCACCTGCACCCAGCTTCTCGCCTGGCTCGGCGCCGACGTGATCAAGGTCGAGCGCCCCGGCGTCGGCGACGCGACGCGCAAGCAGCTGATCGACAAGCCGGGCGCCGACAGCCTCTATTTCACGATGCTCAACCACAACAAGCGCTCGATCACCCTCGACACCAAGACCGAGGAGGGCAAGGAGGTGCTGAAGCGCCTCGTCGAGGCGTGCGACGTGCTGGTGGAGAACTTCGCGCCCGGCGCGCTCGACCGGATGGGCTTCGGCTGGGAGCGGATCCAGGAGATCAACCCGCGCATGATCATGGCCTCGGTCAAGGGCTTCGGCCCGGGGCGCTACGAGAACTGCAAGGTCTACGAGAACGTCGCGCAGTGCGCCGGCGGCTCGGCCTCGACCACCGGCTTCCGCGACGGGCCGCCGCTCGTCACCGGGGCGCAGATCGGCGATTCGGGAACCGGCCTCCATCTCGCGCTCGGCATCGTCGCGGCGCTCTACCAGCGCGAGAAAACCGGCCGCGGGCAGAAGGTGCTCGCGCCGATGCAGGACGGGGTGCTCAATCTCTGCC
>CAZWDE010000230.1:0-5698 GCA_964632555.1 uncultured Limibaculum sp. | reverse complement strand
GCGCGCGCCGGCGAGGTCGGTGCGCCGCCGCGACCCCGGGCGCCGGGTGGGCGGGCGGGGGCGCCCGGGGTCGCGGCGGCGGCTCCGCGCGGTGGAACGGACGCCGTCAGAGGAGCAGCAGGCCGGCGGCGATCGTCCACATGATGAGCGCGATGGCGATGTCGAGCGCGGTCCACGCCTCGGGGCGGGCGAAGACCGGCGCGAGCAGCCGCGCGCCGTAGCCGAGCGCGAAGAAGAACACGAAGCTCGCCGCCGTCGCGCCGGTGCCGAAGGCGATCCGCGCGCCGCCCTCGTAGGCGGTCGAGAGCGCGCCGATCAGCGCCACCGTGTCGATGTAGACATGCGGGTTGAGCCAGGTGAGCGCCATCACCGTCGCGAGCGCCGCGCCGAGCGAGCGCGCCGAGGCGGGCGCCGCCGCGAGCGACTGCGATCGGAAGGCGGCGCGCAGGCGGAGCGCGCCGTAGACGATCAGGAACGCCGCGCCGGCCCAGCGGATGCCCCGCTCGAGCGCGGGAAGCTCGGCGACGAGGGCGCCCATCCCGGCGACGCCCGCGGCGATCAGCACCGCGTCGGAGAGCGCGCAGGCGAGGCACACCCAGAAGACATGCGCGCCCACGAGCCCCTGCCGGAGCACGAAGGCGTTCTGCGCGCCGATCGCGAGGATCAGCGAGAAGCCCGTGGCGAAGCCCGCCACGCCGGCCGTCAGCATCGCGGGCTCCTCAGCGCGGGGGGGCGAGATCGCGGCCCGGCGACCCGGAGGACCCCGAGGATCCGGAGGGCGCGGTGGCGGCGCGCGCGAGCGCCTGCCGGCGGGCGGCGGCGCGGCGTGCCTCGGCCTCGATCTCCTCCTTGGTCGGCGGGCTGACCAGCCCCGCGGAGATCACGAGCTTGGCCGCGTCCTCGACCGACATGTCGAGCATCACCACGTCCTTCTTCGGCACGAAGAGCAGGAACCCCGAGGTCGGGTTCGGCGTCGTCGGGAGGAACACCGACATCATCTCCTCCTGTCCCGCGCGGGCGGGGATCTCGCCGCGCGTGTCGGTCGACACGAAGGCGATGGCCCAGAGATCGCGGCGGGGATACTCGATCAGGCAGGCCTGCCGGAAGGAGGTTTTCGACTGGCTGAGCACCGTCTCGACGATCTGTTTCATGGCGTTGTAGATCGTCCTCACCAGCGGCAGCCGGTCGACCAGCGTCTCGCCGAGCCGGATCAGCTGCTTGCCGAACACCTTCTTGGCGAAGTAGCCGACCGCGGTGGTGAACAGCAGGAAAACCACCAGCCCGAAGCCCGGGATGTCGGTCTCGATATAGGTGGCGGGGTTGTAGGGCGTCGGCACCAGCGGCACGATCTGGCTGTCGACGAAGGTGATGAAGGCCCAGGTGAGATAGACCGTCACCACGACGGGCGCGACGACCACGAGCCCGGTCAGGAAATTGGCCCGCGCGCGCGTCCAGAAGGGGGCGCGGCGCCGCCGGCGGGCGGGGCGCTCGCCGCGCGGCGGCGCTGCGGGACGTCGGATCTTCATGCCATCTCCCGGCTCGCTGCGCGGCCCGTGTGGCGGGAGGCTAGTAGCCGCGGGCGCGGTCGACAATGCCGTGGAGCGGCTCGCCGGCCAGATCGCGGGCGATGTTGCTCACGATCGCGCGGGCCGCCGTGGGCGGGCGGGTGACGCTCGCGATGTGGGGCGTGACGGTGACGCCGGGATGCGACCAGCAGGGATCGCTGTCGGGCAGCGGCTCGCGGTCGAAGACGTCGAGCGTGGCGTGGCGGAGATGGCCGCGGTCGAGCGCGGCGAGGAGGGCGGCGTGGTCGATCAGCGGCCCGCGCCCGGCGTTGATCACGCAGGCGCCGCGGGGCATCCGGGCGATCGCGGCGGCGTCGAGGATCCGGAGCGTCGCCGGCGTCTGCGGCAGGAGGAGGACGAGGATCTCCGAGCGGGCGAGCACGACGTCGAGGCCGGCGTCGCCGGCATGGGTCGCGACGCCCTCGACCGCCTTGGCGCGCCGCGACCAGCCGAGCACCCGGAAGCCGAGGCCCGCGAGCGCCCGGCCGCAGGCGGCGCCGAGCTCGCCGAGGCCGAGGATCCCGACCGTGCGCTCCGCGGAGAGCGGCGGGCCGTCCTCGAACCAGGTCAGCGGCGGGCGCGCGCCGATGTAGCGGTCGATGTCGAGATGGTGGCGCAGCGCGTGGCCGGTCACGTAGTCGACCATCCCGAGCGTCAGGCCGGGCTCGATCATGCGCACGAGCGGCACGTCGGGCAGGTCGCGCGCCAGCACCTGCTCGACGCCCGCCCAGAGATTGAGGATGGCGCGCAGCCTCGGGAACTGCCGGAGATCGCGGAGCGGGCCGTTGGCGGCGAAGATCAGGTAGTCGACCTCGGCCGGGTCGGCCTCCTCGGGCGCCATGCGCAGATCGAGCGTCACGCCCTCCTCGGCCATCGCCTCGGCGAGGTGGCGGGCATACGCCTCGCGCTGGGACGCCTTGCCGGCGAAGAGGACGATCGGGTCGGGCATGGGGGCACTCCTCGGCTCTCTCGAGCCTCCTCGTGCCGCGCCGGGGGGCGCCTTGGCAAGGCGGGCCGCGCCCTCCGGGCGCGGGTCTCAGCGGCGGTGGATGTGCGCGGACTGGACGAGGCCGAAGGCGATCAGCAGCACCAGCATCGCCGAGCCGCCATAGGAGACGAGCGGCAGCGGCACGCCGACGATCGGGATCAGCCCCATCACCATCGCCATGTTGACGCCCCAGAAGAAGAAGAAGGTCGCGGTCAGCCCCCCGGTCAGGAGCGCGCCGAAGCGGTCGCGGTTCTGCGCCATCGAGGCGAAGCCGAACACCACCACGAGGACGTAGAGGGAGAGGAGCGACATCGAGCCGATGGCGCCGAACTCCTCCGAGAGCGTGGTGAAGATGAAGTCGGTGTGCTTCTCCGGCAGGAAGTTGAGCCGCGACTGCGTGCCCTGCATGAAGCCGCGCCCCGCGATGCCGCCCGAGCCCATGGCGATCTTCGACTGGGTGATGTGGTAGCCGGCGCCGAGCGGGTCCTGGCTCGGGTCGAGGAAGGTGGCGATGCGGCGGTACTGGTAGTCCTTGAGCACCTGCCACTCGGTGCCGCGCGAGGCGATCACCGCCCAGACCGCCGCGCCGCCGAGCGCGAGGCCGCTGCCGAAATACCACCACGAGACGCCGGCGAGGAACATCACCACCGCGCCCCCCATCAGGAGCAGCACGGCGGGGCCGAGATCGGGCTGCTTGAGCACCATCAGGGCGGGCAGAACGGTCAGCGCGATCGGCGGCAGGAGCCAGAGCGGGCGCGACACCCGGTGCGGCTCGAGCCAGGCGTAGTAGCGCGCGAGCGCCATCACGAGGGCGATCTTCATCAGCTCGGAGGGCTGGATCGTCAGCGGCCCGACCCGCAGCCAGCGCTGCGCGCCCATGCCGGTCTCGCCGGCGATCTCGACCGCGACGAGGAGCCCGAGCGCGCCGAGATAGGCGAAGGGCGAGGCCCAGCGCCAGACCCGGATGTCGATCAGCGCGACGATCGTCATCAGGATCAGCCCGGCGCCGAAGCGGCTCATCTGGCGCCCCGCCCACGGGTCGAGACTGCCGCCCGCCACCGAGTAGAGCATCAGGAAGCCGAGGCCCGCGATCGCCGAGACGAGGAGCACGAGCGCCCAGTTGAGGCGCAGGAGCTTGCGCCCGAGGGTCAGGCTCTGCGGCGCGTGCGGATCGGCGAGGCTCATGGCGCGCTCAGGTGCGGATGCGCGGGCCGAAGACCGGGATCGCGTCGGCCGGGCGCGGCTCGGGCGGGGGCACCGGCCGCTCGGGCGCCTCGCCGGGCGGATAGGCCGAGAGCGGCGGCGTCGGCCCGTAGATCGCCCGCATGAGGATGTCGCGCGCGACCGGGGCGGCCGCCGTGGAGCCGCCGCCGCCGTGCTCGACGATCACCGCCACGGCATAGCGCGGCGCGGGCTCGGGCGCGTAGCCGACGAAGAGCGCGTGGTCGCGGCGGTGCCAGGGCAGGTCCTCGTTGCGGACGACGCCCTGCAGGCGCTCGGCCTTGGTGATGTTGCGCACCTGGCTCGTGCCGGTCTTGCCGAGCATGCGGTTCGCCTCGTCGGCGATGCGCGAGCGCCGCGCGGTGCCGCGCCGGGCGTTGACGACGTCGTGCATGCCGCGGCGGATCAGCGCGAGATGCGGGCCGTGGAGGCCGAGCTCGGGCCCCGGATCCTCGGGCAGCGGCTGCCCGCCGACGGCGCGGATGAGGCGCGGCACGACGGCGCGGCCGGTGGCGAGCCGCGCGGTCATCACCGCGAGCTGCAGGGGTGTCGAGAGCACGAAGCCCTGCCCGATGCCGGCGTTCAGCGTGTCGCCGACCAGCCACGGCTCGTCGCGGTTGCGCGCCTTCCAGTCCTTGTCCGGGATCAGCCCGCCCTTCATCTCGGGCAGCGGCAGGTCGCTCGCGGCGCCGAGGCCGAAGCGCCGCGCCATCGCCGCGACCCGCTCGATGCCGACGCGCTTGGCCGCCTCGTAGAAATAGACGTCGCAGGACTGCTCGATCGCCGCGCGGCAGGCCATGTGCCCGTGCCCGCCGCGCCGCCAGCAATGGAAGCGCCGGTTGCCGAGCACGTAGCCGCCGTTGCAGAAGACCGTCTCCTCGGGCGCGATCACGCCGGCCTCGAGGGCCGCGAGGGCGACGATCATCTTGAAGGTGGAGCCCGGCGGGTACATCCCGCTCGCCCACTTGGTCTGCAGCGGGCGGTAGGGGTCGTCGAGCAGCGCCTTGTAGTCGGCGCTCGAGATCCCGCGCACGAAGAGGTTGGGGTCGTAGGCCGGCGTCGAGGCGAGCGCGAGCACGTCGCCGTTGGTCACGTCGAGGAGCGCGGCCGCCGCGCTCTCGCCGCCGAGCCGCCGGCTGGCGTGCTCCTGCAGCCCGAGATCGATCGTCAGATGCAGGTCGGGCCCCGGCTCGCCCTCGCGCCGGTCGAGCTCGCGGATCACCCGGCCGAGCGCGTTGACCTCGATGCGCCGGGTGCCGGCCTGCCCGCGCAGCCGCCGCTCGAGGCCCCGCTCGAGCCCGCGCTTGCCGATCTGGAACTCCGGGATCTGCAGCACCGGGTCGCGGTCGTCGGCGCGGTCGAGATCGCCCTGCGTGACGCGGCCGACATAGCCGACGACATGGGCGGTGAGGTCCCCGTGGGGGTAGTGGCGCGAGAGCCCGACCTCGGGCTGGATGCCGGGCAGCGCCGGCGCGTTGACGTTGATCCGCGCGAAGTCCTCCCAGGAGAGGTGCTCGGCCACCATCACCGGCACGAAGGCCGACTTGTGGCGCATCTCCTCCAGCACCCGCTCGATCTGCCGGCCCGAGAGCGGGATCAGCCGGGCGAGACGGGCGAGCACGGCGCGCGCGTCGCCGGCCTGCTCGCGCACGATGACCACGCGAAAGTTCTGCTGGTTGATCGCGAGCGGCTCGCCCGCGCGGTCGAAGATCTGGCCGCGCGTGGGCGCGATCAGCCGCATGTTGATCCGGTTCTCCTCGGCGAGGAGGCGGTAGTGCTCGGCCTCGACCACCTGGAGCTGGCGCATCCGCCAGCCGAGCGCGCCGGCCACCGCGAGCTGGGCGCCGAGCAGCACGAGGCCGCGCCGGGTGACGGCGCCGCCCTCGGCGCGCTCGCCCGGTCGCGGCGGCCCCCGGCGGGGGCC
>CAZWDE010000229.1:0-5702 GCA_964632555.1 uncultured Limibaculum sp. | reverse complement strand
GACATGAACGGCGCCTACAACCCGATCAAGGACCTCTACAAGACCCGCGTCTTCGAGGCGGCGCGCTGGCGCAACGCGCACCGCCCGGACGGGCTCCTCGGGCCCGCGGGCGCGGTCATCCCCGAGCGGGTGATCTCCAAGCCCCCGTCGGCCGAGCTCCGCGCGGACCAGACGGACGAGGACAGCCTACCGCCCTATGCCGTGCTCGACCGGATCCTCGAGCGGCTGGTCGAGGACGACGCCGCCACCGCCGAGGTGATTGCCGAGGGCTTCGAGCGCGAGACCGTGATGAAGGTGCAGGGGCTGCTCTACGGCTCGGAGTACAAGCGCTTCCAGTCGGCGCCGGGCACCAAGCTCACCCGCCGCGCCTTCTGGCTCGACCGCCGCTACCCGATCGTCAACCGCTGGCGCGACCGCTCATGAGCGGGCTGTGCGAGGTCGTCGACCGCCGTTCGGCACCGAGGTGGCGCGGGGCCGGGCTGCTCGCGATGTCGCTGGCGGTGGTGTTCGACCGGATCTGTCGCCTCCCCGACCCCGAGATCGCCGAAGCGGGTCCGAACGCCGGCGGAGTTGGGCGCCTCGGGCTCGTGACGGTGGTGTGGGCGTGCCTCGCCGTCGGCCACCGGCTGTGGGACACCGGAAACAGCCGCCTCACCTGGTCTGGCGATCGCGTCGGGCTCCGGGTGTCCATCGGCGGCCATCGGTCACCGCCCGTGCCGTGGAGCGCGATCGCTCGGATCGAAAGCGTCGGGCCGGGTGTCGGCTTCACCGGTCGGGGAGCCGGTCTGCCAACATCGGCACGAGCACCGGCGCGTCAGGCCCTCCGTTTCGACCCGCGCAGGGTCGGCGAAACGATCCTTCGATCCAAGACATCCCTCGATCGGGCGCTCGGGAAGTTTCGTGCCTCCGCCCGAGCGCATCGGGGCCCTTCGGACCGCCACGTCGAGGCCCGCTGGCGTCCCGTCGACGGTTCGGCGGAGCGCGCCGTGGCCGAACCGGCGGAGATGCGGAGGAGCCGCCCGTGAGCCGCGAGGGCGAGCCCATGCGCCGAGGGGGCCGGTCGTGAGGCGACGCGAGCTTCCCGCCTACGAGGTGCTCTTCCGCCGCGGGCGCGCCCGGCCCGCCGCGCTCACGGCCCTCGCCCTGCTCGCGGTCGGGCTGAGCGGCACGGGCACGGCGCTCGCCTTCGCCGGGGCCGGCGAGGGCGGATCGGGCTGGCCCGCCTCCCTCGTCGCTGCCACGCTGATCGCGCTCGCGCTGGCCCTCGGCGGGCTCGTCGTGGCCGGCCGGCAGCTCGCGGCGGCGCTCCGCGACCGCTCCGTCACGGTCTACGGCGACCCGAGCGGGCTCGTGCTCGGCGAGGCGGAGCCGGTCGGCCCGATCCCGTGGCGCGCCGTCGCCGCGATCCGCCCGGTCGGGTCGTGGCTCGCCGGCGGCATCGCGCTCAGCTTCCATCGCCCCAAGGCGGTGTTCGAGGACATGGGCGCCGCGCTCGCCCCCTATCGCCGGCGGGCCCGGGGCGCCGACCACGTGGTGATCCGCCGCGCGCTGCTCGACGCGCCCGTCCGCAAGGCCGCGGGCGAGATCCGGCGGATGTGGGAGATGTACCGCTGAGCCGCGCGTTCCATCCGCGGCGGGGCCTCGCCTGGGGCCAGCTTCTTCTCGGCTGGGTCTGCGCGCAGGGGCTGCTCACGCTGATCCCGATCGCGCCGCCCGGCTGGGGCACCCCGTTTCTCCTCGTCACGGGCGGTGGGTTCGCGCTGTGGGCGCTCTCGGGGCTGCGCACCGCGCTGTCGACGCGCCCGCTGCTCGAGGTCGACTACGCGGGCTTCACCCTCGAGGGGCGGCGCACGCTCTGGGCCGCGGTCGAGCGCTACCGGATCGACCGGGAGGCCGGCGAGATCGCCATCGCCTTCCGCACGCGCGAGGCCGCGCGCGCCGCGCTTCCGCCGCACCGCCGGGCGCTCGCCGCCCTCGGCCTGTTGCCGCCCGGCGCCAGTCTCGGCCTCTCCCCGCGTCGGCTCGACGCAGGCTTGACCGAGATCGCGGCAGCCTTCAGGGATGTGCGACCCGACCTCGAGGCTAGGCCATGACCGTCACCCGTTTCGCGCCATCGCCCACGGGCCGGCTGCATGTCGGCAATCTCCGGGCGGCGCTGCTCAACTGGCTGATCGCGCGCAAGGCCGGCGGAACCTTCATCCTCCGGATCGACGACACCGACCCCGAGCGGTCGGAGGAGCGTTTCGTGGACGCGATCCGCGCCGATCTCGACTGGCTCGGCCTGCACTGGGACCGCGAGGAGCGCCAGTCGGCCCGCCGCGAGCGCCATCTCGAGGCGGTCGATCGCCTGCGCGCGGGCTCGCGGGCCTACGAGTGCTTCGAGACCCCGCTCGAGCTCGACCTCAAGCGCAAGAAGCAGCTCGCCATGGGCAAGCCGCCGGTCTACGACCGCTCGGCGCTCCTGCTCACCAATGCCGAGCGCGCGACCCTGCGCGAGACGCGCAACCCGCACCTGCGCTTCCTGCTCGAGCCGGGCGAGATCGTCTGGGCCGACCTGATCCGCGGGCCCTGCCGGGTCGATCCCGCCTCGATCTCCGATCCGGTGCTCGTCAAGGCCGACGGGCAGTTCCTCTACAGCCTCGCGAGCGTGGTCGACGACATCGACTTCGGCGTCACCCATGTCGTGCGCGGGGCGGATCACGTGACCAACACGGGCGCGCAGATCCAGATGTTCCGCGCGCTCGGCGCCGAGCCTCCGGCCTTCGCGCATCACGCGCTGCTGACCGGGCCGCAGGGCGAGGCGCTCTCCAAGCGGCTCGGCGGGCTCGGCCTCGGCGAGCTGCGCGAGGCGGGGGTCGAGCCGATGGCGCTCGTCGCCATGATGGCCCGGCTCGGATCGTCGCTGCCGGTGGAGGTCGCCACCGACATGGCCGCGGTCATCGAGGGCTTCGAGATCGAGCGGTTCGGCATGGCGCCGACCCGGTTCGACGAGGCGGAGCTGCGCCAGCTGTCCGGCAAGACGCTGCGGGCGCTGCCGATGGCCGCCGTCGTGGCACGCCTCGAGGCGATCGGGGTCCCGCGGGAGCGGCATGCGGCGTTCTGGGCGGCCGTGGGCCCGAACCTCGAGAGCTTCGACGAGGCGGCCGAGTGGTGGGCGATCTGCCTGCGCGGGGCCGAGCCGCTCGTCCATCCGGGCGACGAGAGCTTCGTCGAGGAGGCGCTGGCGCTCTTGCCCGCGCCGCCCTGGGGCCCGGACAGCTGGGCCGAATGGACGCAGGCGGTGCGCAAGGCCACGGGCCGCAAGGGGCGCGGGCTCTTCCTGCCGCTCCGCCGGGCGCTCACCGGCCGCGACACGGGGCCCGAGATGGGCGCGCTGATGCCGCTCCTCCGGGCGCCGATGCCGGTGCGACGCCCGAGCGCCTGACCCGGCCTTGCGTCGAGGCACGGCCCGCCGCTATCGTGCGGGCATGAGACCGTATGATTTCGAGACCGACCGCGCGAGGCGGCCGTGACGGGCGCCGATCAGGTCGTCGTCCTTTTCCGGGCCGTGCACACCCATCTGAAGATCAAGCTCGCGCTCGGGCGGGCGGAGACCTCGCTCGCCGTGGCCCGGCGTGCCGACGGCGACCGGCCCGACACCGCCGCCGTGGCCGTCGCCGACGAGGGGCTGCAACGGGAGATCCTGCGCCTCGGCAAGGCGGTGCAGGCGTCGAAGGAGCTGGCGAAGGTCAAGACGATGGAGCTGCCCGAGGTCCATCTCGACGCCTACGAGACGAGCGTGCGCCTCACCGTCGAGAAGCACGGCGCGGACCCGAAGCAGCGCGACGTCGCCAAGGCGCTCGGCGGGCTCCGGGACGAGGCCGACCGGCTGGCCCTGACCTACCACAACCTCAATCAGCAGGCGGCCCGGGTGATCGACGACCAGCGCTCGAGGCTCCGGCTGGTCCGCCGGTGCCGCGCGGTCTGGGGCGACGCCGCGAAGGCCTTCCTCGCCGCCGCGACGACCGCGAGCGCGCTGCCGCAGACCTCGGGCCTCACGCCGAAGCTCTGGGGCAACATGCAGGCCTGCCAGCAGCTCGAGCGCCAGCTCGGCATCGTCGAGCGCGGCATGCGCTCGGGGGAGCGCGTTCTGCGGAGCGGCAAGGCCGAGATCGAGGACCGCCTCTACTTCATCGGCGAACACCAGAGGATGTACGCCCGGCCGAGGGTCCTCGAAACGCTCTGACGCGCGCCGCCCCGACGGCCGATCGGCGTGGCGGAGGCCGGCCCGGCACGCGGTCGCGACAGGGCCGACGGGCCCGGCGAGGCGCGCGGCGATCCGGCGGGGCACGACATGCCCACCGACGGGCGAGGCTTGCGCCGGGCGGGCGGCTGTGCGATGCGGATCGCATGCCGATGCGGTCGCTCCAGATCCGGGCCTGCATTCGCCGCTGACATCCGTCCGCGGCTGGCTTTCTCGTTCCCCCGACGCTCCCGAGATGCTAGGCCCGCCGCGGCTCACCCGCGCGAGGACGCCATGACCGAGCATCCGATCAAGCTGAGAAGCACCGCCGATCCCGCCAAGACGGCCCGGCCCTTCGTGCCGCGGGACTGGCGCGACGCGTCCGTGCCGGAGGCCGAGCGCCGCGTGCGCGTCTATGTCTGCGGACCCACGGTCTACGACCGCGCGCATATCGGCAACGCGCGGCCCGTCGTCGTCTTCGACGTGCTCAACCGGCTGCTCCGGCAGGTCTACGGCGCCGCGCGCGTCCGCTACGTGCAGAACTTCACCGATGTCGACGACAAGATCATCGCGCGGGCGGCGGAGACGCGGGCCGACGGCGAGAGCCTCGAGGCCGCCTGCCGGCGGCTGACGGACGAGACGATCGGCTGGTATCACGAGGACATGGACGCGCTCGGCGCGCTCCGGCCCGACCACGAGCCGCGCTGCACGGAGTACATCCCCGAGATGGTCGCGATGGCCGAGCGGCTGATCGCTGAGGGCCACGCCTACGCCGCCGAGGGCCACGTGCTCTTCGCCGTCGAGAGCTGGGAGGCCTATGGCAGCCTGGCGCGGCGATCGACCGACGACATGGTGGCCGGCGCGCGCGTCGAGGTGGCGCCCTACAAGAAGCACCCGATGGATTTCGTGATCTGGAAACCCTCGACGCCGGAGCAGCCCGGCTGGGCGAGCCCGTGGGGCCGCGGGCGGCCCGGCTGGCACATCGAGTGCTCGGCGATGGCGCGGGCGCTGCTCGGCGAGCGGATCGACATCCACGGCGGCGGGATCGACCTCGTCTTCCCGCATCACGAGAACGAGCGCGCGCAGAGCTGCTGCGCCAACCGCACCGAGGAGATGGCCGATGTCTGGATGCACAACGGCTATCTGATGGTCGAGGGCGAGAAGATGTCGAAATCGCTCGGCAACTTCGTCACCGTGAAGGATCTGCGCGACCGGGGCGTGCCGGGCGAGGTGATCCGCTACGTGCTCCTCAAGACGCAGTACCGCCAGCCGCTCGACTGGACCGAGGAGGCGGTCGCCGAGGCCGAGGCGGTGCTGCGGCGCTGGCGGGGGCTCGTCGCGGGCCTGTCGCCCGCTCCTCGCGTTCCGGAAGCGGTGCTGGCGGCGCTTTCGGACGATCTCAACACGCCGAAGGCGATCGCCGAGCTGCACGCCCTCGCGGGCGCGGGCGACGGGCCGGCGCTCCGCGCCGGCGCCGCGC
>CAZWDE010000228.1:0-5735 GCA_964632555.1 uncultured Limibaculum sp. | reverse complement strand
GGCGCGGGGCCGGCCGGCGCGGGTGGCGGCGCCGCGCGCGCGGCGGCGCGGCCGGGCGCAAGCCCGTGCAGGTCCTCGGGCCGGATCGTCGGGCCATCGGCCAGCACGACGGCGCGGTGGATCACGTTCTAGAGCTGGCGGCCAATGCCCGGCAGGGGCGCCGCGAGGATCGCGTCGAGCGCCGCCTGCGAGAAGCCGTCGACCGGGATCTCCTCCGACGCCGCGAAGCGCGAGAGGAACATCCGCGCGAGCGCGGGCAGATCCTCGCGCCGCTCGCGGAGCGGGGGCAGGGTGAGCGGGAACACCCCGAGACGGTAGTAGAGGTCCTCGCGGAAGCTGCCGTCCTCGATCATCTGCGCGAGGTCGCGGTTGGTGGCCGAGATCAGGCGGAAATCGACCTTGACCGGGGCCGAGGCGCCGACCGGGTCGATCTCGCCGGTCTGCAGCGCGCGGAGCAGCTTGACCTGCGCCTCGGGCGGCAGCTCGCCCACCTCGTCGAGGAACAGGGTCCCGCCGTCGGCCTCCTGGAACTTGCCGGGGCGGCGGCCGGTGGCGCCGGTGAAGGCGCCCTTCTCGTGGCCGAAGAGGATCGACTCGACGAGCTGGGCGGGCAGGGCGCCGCAATTGACCGCCACGAAGGCCTGGCCCGCGCGCTCGGAGGAGCCGTGGATCGCGCGGGCGAACACCTCCTTGCCGGTGCCCGATTCGCCGAGGATCAGCACGGGGATGTCGGAGCGGGCGGCGCGGCGGGCGAAGGCGATCGCCTCGCGGGTGGCGGGGGCCTGCGCGATCAGCTCGTCGAAGGACAGGCGGTTCTCGCTCTGGCGCGAGAGGCGGCGCACCTCGGCGCCGAGGGCGGTGATCGCGAGCGCGTTCCTGATCGAGACGGCGAGGCGCTCGGGGCCGACGGGCTTCACGAGGAAGTCGGTCGCGCCGGCGCGCATGGCGTCGACCGCGCTCGAGACCGACCCGTCGGAGGTCAGCACGATGATCGGCAGCGCGTGGCCGGCGCCGCGCAGGCGCTTGAGCACGCTCAGCCCGTCGAGATCGGGCATGTAGAGATCGAGGAGCACGAGCGCGACCTCCCCCGCCGGGCGGCCCAGCAGCGCGTCGAGCGCCGCGCGCCCGCCCTCGGCCTCGGCCACCCGGTAGCCCGACGCCTTGAGCATCGCGGTGAGGTAGCGCCGCTGGGCGGTGTCGTCGTCGACGATCAGGACGGTCGGCGTCATCGGGCTCCGCGGCTCGCTCTCGGGCGCGCCCGGTGGGCGCCGGGGCATCGAAGCAGCGACGTCTTGACAATCCGTGAGCGCGCCGGGCGCGGGCGGGGTCCCGCCCGAAGGCACAGTGTTGTGAAACTGCGACTGCCTGCGTAAAGTCGTGGCCTGCAGGGCGGGTGCGATCCCGGCGCATTGAGATTTGCGCCGCATCGTGCCATGCCAACCGGTGTCCCGGTGTCAGGGGACCGGAGACAACGATAGCCAAAGGGCCCGGGCTCCACGGCGCCCAGTACGGAACGGAGAGAGGGATGAAGACTGTTATTCGTCTGATGCTGGGCGTGTCCGCGCTCGCCGTCGCGGGCTGCGGAACGTCGCTGCCGGGCTCGGATCTGGGCAAGACCTTCTACGCCGAGGACTACCTCGCCGCCGAACATGGCGGTCCGGGCTTCACGGGCGCGCTCGCCAGCGAATACACGAAGGTCGGCCAGAACCAGGCGCAGATGGTGCGCTGGTACAACGCCACCGCCTTCATCACCAAGGCCGAGGAGGCCGAGGCCGGCGGCGAGCCGCAGCCCTGGACGCCCGACCAGCTCGGCGTGAACGGCGAGGCGGCCACGCTCTACCAGGAGGTCGTGGCCTCGATCGCCGAGAACAAGGCCGAGCGGCCGGCCGAATGCGCCCGCGCCCAGGCGATGTGGGACCAGTACCTCACCGCGCTCCGCGCCGAGGCGGCGGGCGCCAAGTGCCCGTTCACCTCGGCCGACGCCCGCGCGCTGCTCGACGAGGCGCTCGCCGCCTGCGACCCGCCGCTGCCCATCGCCGAGGCCGACTTCATCGTCTATTTCGGCTTCAACCAGAGCACCCTCACCGACCGCGCCCGCGCGACGATCGACGAGGTGGTGGCCTCCTACAACCAGACCGGCGCGAGCGCCGTCTCGATCGTCGGCCACACCGACACCGTGGGCAGCGTGCAGTACAACCAGGCGCTCTCCGAGCGTCGCGCCAACCGCGTGGCCAGCGCGCTGACCGAGCGCGGCATCCCGGGCGGCATCATCGCCACCGCCGGCCGCTCGGAGCTCGAGCCGGCCCGCGTGACCGGCGACAACGTGCGCGAGCCCCTCAACCGCCGCGCCGAGATCAGCCTCTCGAACTGATCCGCGCCACGCGGCCGATCCATCGCCCCGCGCCGCCCGGCGCGGGGCGTTTTCTTTGGGCCCGGGCGGCGACCGGGTGCTGTGCCGCGCGCCGATCCGCGTTATGTCGCGGGAAACGCGACCGAGGAGGAGCCGAGCCATGAGAGCGCCGCGAGCCGACGCCGTCCGCGAGACCGTGAGCGAATCCGGAGGCGGGGCGCTCGGTCCCCTGCCGGACTGGGACCTCGCCGATCTCTACCCGGCGATGGACAGCCCCGCCGTCGCCGCCGATCTCGCCGCCGCCGAGGCCGAGGCGACCGCCTTCGCCGAGCGCCACGAGGGCCGGCTCGCCGACCTCGACGGCGAGGCGCTGGCCGGCGCGATCGAGGCCTACGAGGCGATCGAGACGCGGCTCGGCCGCGTGATGTCCTATGCCGGGCTCCTCTACGCCCAGTGCACGACCGACCCCGCCCGCGCCAAGTTTCTCGGCGACAGCCAGGCCCGCGTGACCGAGATCACCGCGCCGCTCGTCTTCTTCACGCTCGAGCTCAACCGGCTGGAGGAGGATCACCTCGCCGCCCGGATCGCCGAGAGCGCGCGGCTCGCCCGCTTCCGCCCGTGGCTCGACCGGCTGCGCGCGATGCGCCCGCACCAGCTCTCGGACGAGCTGGAGAAGTTCCTGCACGATCAGTCGGTGGTCGGCGCGGCGGCGTGGAACCGGCTGTTCGACGAGACGATGTCGGCGCTCACCTTCCCGGTGGCGGGCGAGCCGGAGCCGCTCGGCCTCGAGGCGACGCTCAACCTCCTCTCCGACAGCGACCGCGCGCGCCGGCAGGCGGCCGGCGAGGCGCTCGCCAAGGTGCTGCGCGAGAACCTGCGCCTCTTCACGCTGATCACCAACACGCTGACCAAGGAGAAGGAGATCGAGGACCGCTGGCGCCAGCTGCCCGCGCCCGATCACGCGCGCCACCTCGCCAACCAGGTCGAGCCCGAAGTGGTCGACGCGCTCCGCGAGGCGGTGTGGTCGGCGATGCCGCGGCTCTCCCACCGCTACTACGCGCTCAAGGCGCGCTGGCTCGGCCTCGAGCGGCTCGAATACTGGGACCGCAACGCGCCGCTGCCGGAGGCGGACGACCGCGAGATCCCGTGGGACGAGGCGCGCGAGACCGTGCTCGCCGCCTATGCCGGCTTCGCGCCCCGGATGGCCGAGCTGGCGACGCCCTTCTTCGACCGCGGCTGGATCGACGCGGGCGTCAAGCCCGGCAAGTCGCCCGGCGCCTTCGCGCATCCGACGGTGGCCGACGCGCACCCCTATGTGCTGCTCAACTATCTCGGCAAGACGCGGGACGTCATGACCCTCGCGCACGAGCTCGGCCACGGCGTGCACCAGCGCCTCGCCGCCGAGCAGGGCGAGCTGCTCTCGCGCACGCCGCTCACGCTGGCCGAGACCGCGAGCGTCTTCGGCGAGATGCTGACCTTCCGCCGGCTGCTGGCGGCCGAGACCGATCCCGCGAAGAAGAAGGCGCTGCTCGCCGCCAAGGTCGAGGACATGCTGAACACGGTGGTGCGCCAGATCGCGTTCTACGAGTTCGAGCGCCGCGTGCACGCCGAGCGCCGGAGCGGCGAGCTCACCTCCGACCGGCTCGGCGAGATCTGGATGGCGGTGCAGTCGGAGAGCCTCGGGCCGGCGATCCGTCTCGCCGAGGGCTACGAGACCTTCTGGGCCTACATCCCGCATTTCGTCCACGCGCCGTTCTACGTCTACGCCTACGCCTTCGGGGACGGGCTCGTGAACGCGCTCTACGCGGTCTACGAGCAGGGGCAGGAGGGCTTCGCGGAGAAGTATTTCGCCATGCTGCGGGCGGGCGGCACGCTCCACCACAAGGAGCTGCTCGCGCCCTTCGGGCTCGACGCCTCCGACCCCGCCTTCTGGGAGAAGGGCCTCCGCCTCGTCGAGCGCATGATCGACGACCTCGAGGCGATGGGGTGAGGGCGTCCCGGCGCGCGCTCCTCGGAGGGCTCGCCGCGGCGCTGATCGCCGGGCCGGCGGCGGCGCAGGCGGTCGACCCGATCCGGCGCGTGCTGTTCGTCGGCAATTCGTTCCTCGAGGAGCACGACGTGCCTGCGCTCGTGGCGGCGCGGGCCGCGGCCGCCGGCCGGCCGATCGATGTCCACGCGATCACGCGCAACGGCGCCGAGCTCGCCGGGCACTGGGGCCGGCGGACGGTGCGCGAGACGCTCTCCTGGGGCTGGGAGGCGGCGGTTCTTCAGGATCACTCGACGGCGGCGCTCGATCCCGACCGGGCGCGCCGCTCCGCCGCCGCGGTGCGCGCCTTCGCCGGGGCGCTGGTCGGCACCCCGGTGATCCTCGTCGTGCCGTGGTCGCGCGCGCCCGGCCACGCGCTTTATGCCGAGCCCGGCCGGCCAGAGGGGCCGGAGGCCATGGCCCGGGCCAACACCGAGCACCATGCCCGCCTCGCCGCCGAGACCGGCGCCCGTCTCGCGCCGGTCGCCACCGCCTGGGAGGGCGCGCGCGCCGCGGGCCGCAACCTCCATGCGCCGGACGGCTACCACGCCTCGGGCGCGGGCGCGCGGCTGGCGGCCGACGTCATCTGGCGCGCGCTCGCGCCCGTCCTCCGCTGAGGCTCAGCGGCCGGCCATCGCCATGTCGCGCAGCACCTCGGCCTCGAGCTCCATCTCGGCGATGCGGTTCTTGACCACGTCGCCGATCGAGACGAGGCCGATCAGCCGCGTGCCCTCGACCACGGGCAGGTGGCGGATGCGGTAGTCCGTCATCAGGCGGGCGATCTGGCTGACCCGGTCGTCGGGGCCGCAGGTCACCACCCGGACCGTCATCAGATCGGCGACCGTCTGCGCGAGGCACCGCGCCCCGTGCTCGGCCAGCCCGTGGACCAGATCGCGTTCCGAGACGATGCCGGCGATCCGCGCGCCGTCCTCGCTGACCACCAGCGCCCCCACCCGCTCGAGCCGCAGCCGCTGCGCCAGCGTGGCGACGCTCGCGTCGGGGCGGATCGTCTTCACCTCGGATCCCTTGCGCCGCAGGATCTCCTCGACCTTCATCGCGCGTCCTCCCTCGCCCCCGCGGACGCGCCGGCCGACGGGGGCCCATTCGGTCTGTGTGTCATCCAACCGTCACGCTACGCCCGTGCCGCGCGGATGCCAAGCCGGCTCGCCGGTTGCAAATCCGGCCGACGGTGGTAGGGGACGCCCGACACGCCGCGGGAGCCGCCGATGCAGGACCTTGATCCGATCCGCACGAAGTATCTCGCCGAGGTCGCCGATGCCGGCGACGAGGCCGCGATCGAGTCGGTGCGCGTCGCCGCCCTCGGCAAGAAGGGCGAGATCAGCCTGATGATGCGCGAGC
>CAZWDE010000227.1:0-5776 GCA_964632555.1 uncultured Limibaculum sp. | reverse complement strand
CGGGGTGGTACCGCCTCCCCGGCTCGAACGGGGGACCTCTAGATCCACAATCTAGCGCTCTAACCAGCTGAGCTAAGGCGGCACGGGCGCGAGGCCGGCGTCTCGGGCGGAATATCCATCCGGACGGGGATTTTCAAGGACCCCTATGCAATCGCCGGCGGCTCGGCCACTCTCGCGCCGCGACGGCCGGCAGAGGAGGGCCCGATGGGCATCGACAGCGAGAGCGAGGTGGCGGCGACGCTGCGGATCGGGCCGACCTCGCTCGGCATGGTGCGGATCTATGTGGAGGCCGACGGGATCGAGCTGCCGATGGATTTCGACCCCGAGGAGGCGCTCGAGATCGCCGAGGAGATCCGCGCGGCCGCCGAGCGCGCCCGCGGCGGGTCGGGCGGGGACGCCCGCGGCGGTCGCGACGGCCGGGCCCGCCGCCGCTAGGCGCGCAGGTCGGCCAGCCGCTCGAGCGTCAGCCGCTCCGCCGCGAGGCGGGCGAAACGCAGCGTCAGCGCGCGCCGCCGCGCCGGGGGAAGGCGGTGGAGCGGCCCCTCGCGAAGGATCTCGGCGCCGTGCGCGTCGGCCCGGATCAGCCCGGCGTCGGCCGGCAGCAGCGCGTCCGGGAAGCCCTCCGGCACCGCGAAGGCGAAGCGGTCGCACCAGGCGCGGTAGCCCGGCCACTTGGCGTCGGCCACGAAATCGGCGCGCGAGGACTTCACCTCGACGCACCAGATCTCGCCGTCGCGGGCCAGCGCGCAGACATCCATCCGCAGCCCGTCGGGCATCGTGACCTCGGTGAGGGGGCCGAGCCCGCGCTCCAGCAGCGCCCGGCAGACGCCGCGGGCGAGGAGCGCGCCGGGCTGGGGCACGCCGGCCACGCGCCTCAGAACGCGTAGACCGCCACCCAACCCGAGAGGATCAGCATGGCCAGCAGGGTGTAGAGCCCGTTCCAGCGGAGCCCGACATGGGTCGCGCTCACGCCCCCCATGTGCCCGATCAGCAGCGTCGTCGCGGTGAAGGGCGAGCTCGCCCCGCTGATCGCCCAGCCCGCCGTGATCGCGAGGATCACCGCGGTGGGGCTCACGCCGAGCGCCGACGGGTCGGGCAGGAGCGGGCCGACCATCGAGACCGAGAGGATCGGGTTCATCCCGATCTGGCCGGCGAGCGGGATCAGCCAGACGAGCCCGATCAGCAGCTGCCAGGGCGGGATCGCCGAGAGGTCGATCCCCAGCGCGTCGATCGCGGGACCGGCCAGTGCCGCGCCGAGCGTGCCGATCGCGCCCGCCATCAGCAGCAGCGCGAGCTCGCCCCGGTAGCCCGGCAGCTCGGCGAAGGCGTAGCGCGCGACACGCGGGCCCACCGGCTCGGCGCCCGGGGCGCGCGCCTGCGCGGCCACCCAGGCGAGCGCGATCGCCGGCACCACCACCATCGCGACGCGGGTCGCCGGGATGCCGGTGGCGAGCTGGAGCCCGCCGACCGCGACGAAGAGCACGGCCAGCAGGATCGCCAGCGGCCAGACGGCGGCCCAGCTCCCCTCGGGCGGGCGGCGCGGCGGGCGCGGCCCCGAGAGCCGCGGCTTGAACAGCGTGTCGAGCCCCCAGCCGAGCCCCGCGAGGATCAGGCCGCTGACGAGGCAGGGCCCCACCGCGTCGGCCCAGCTCGCGCCGGGCACCACGGCGGTCGAGATCGCCACGGCGAAGGCGAAGGGCGACCAGGGCAGCGTCGAGACGAAGCCGCGCTGCACGGCGAGGAGCATCCGGCGGAGGCGGTGGGCGCGGATCTCGGGGTTGGTCTCGGCCCGCGCGTTGGCCTCGGCGAGATTGCCGAGGAGCACCAGCGCGCCGTAGTTCAGGAGGAGCGCGAAGAGCTGCCCGCCGAGGGTGAGCGCCGCGTAGCGCCGCCCCGGCGGCTGCTGCGCGAGGAACCGGCCGCAGCGCGCGATCGCGCCGGAGCCGGCCGAGGCGTGGCGCAGCGTCGCGAGCGCGGTGAAGAAGGCGGCGATGAAGGCGGCGCTGTCGAGCGCCCGGCCGACCACCGCCCAGCCGTCGGGCAGCAGCGCCAGCGCGAGGACGGCGAGGACGGCGCCGATCGCCACGAAGACCCGCCGCCCCCAGCCGACCGCGAGGGCGAGCGCGAGGATCACCGCGGCGGTCGTCGCCTCGGAGATCCGCTCGAGGCCGGGCGCGCCGGTCCATGCCGCGCCGGCGACCGCGGCTGTGGTGAGCACGAGCAGGCCGCCGGTCGCCCGGTCGAGCGGCGACGCCCCGACCGCCGCCGCCGGATCGAGGGCGCCGCTCAGTCGGAGACGCCCTCGAGCGCGGTGAGCTCGAAGGCCGCGGCCATCAGGGCGCGGGCGTACTCGGTCTTCGGGCTCGCGAAGACCTCCTCGGCCGGCCCCGCCTCGACCACCTCGCCGCCCCGCATCACGATCAGGCGATGGGCCAGCGCGCGCACCACCTTGAGGTCGTGGCTGATGAAGAGATAGCCGAGGCGGTGGCGCCGCTGCAGCTCGCGCAGCAGGTCGACGATCTGGGTCTGCACGGTCATGTCGAGCGCGGAGGTCGGCTCGTCGAGCACGAGAAGCGCGGGCTTCAGCACCATGGCGCGGGCGATCGCGATGCGCTGGCGCTGGCCGCCCGAGAACTCGTGCGGGTAGCGGTCCATCATCGCGGGGTCGAGGCCGACCTCGGCGAGCGCGGCCGCGACCGCCTCGCGCGGGCGCTCGGAGCCCTCGATCCGGTGCACGCCCAGCCCCTCGGCCACGATCTCGGCGATCGACATGCGCGGGCTGAGCGAGCCGTAGGGGTCCTGGAACACGATCTGCATCGAGCGGCGGAGCGCGCGGATCTCGCGGCGGCCGAGGCGCCCGGTCTCGCGCCCGAGCACCACCACGCGCCCCTCGAACTGGGCGAGCTTGAGGATCGCGAGCGCGAGGGTGGTCTTGCCGCTGCCGGACTCGCCGACGACGCCCACCGTCTCGCCCCGCCGCAGCGAGAGATCGACGTCCGTCACCGCCTTGATGTGGCCCACCGTGCGCTTGAGGAGCCCGCGCTTCACCGGGAACCAGACGCGCACGCCCGAGGCCTCGAGCAGCGTCTCGGCGTCGCCCGGCACGGGCTCGGGCCGGCCCTTGGGCTCGGCGGCGAGGAGCTTCTGCGTGTAGGGATGCTCGGGCCGGTCGAAGACGCGGGCCGTGGGCCCGGTCTCGACCACGCGCCCGTCCTGCATCACGGCGACGCGCGAGGCGACCCGGCGCACGATGCCGAGATCGTGGGTGATGAACATCACCGACAGCCCCTCCCGGCGCTGCAGGTCGGCGATCAGCTCGAGGATCTGCGCCTGGATCGTAACGTCGAGCGCGGTGGTCGGCTCGTCGGCCACCAGAAGGCGCGGACGGTTGGCCAGCGCCATGGCGATCATCACGCGCTGGCGCTGCCCGCCCGAGAGCTGGTGCGGCCACGAGCCGAGCCGGCTCTCCGGATCGCGGATGCCGACCTCGTCGAGCAGCTCGATGGTGCGCCGGCGCGCGGCCGCGCCGGTGAGCCCCTGGTGGATCAGCAGGCTCTCGCCGATCTGGGTCTCGACCGTGTGCAGCGGGTTGAGCGAGGTCATCGGCTCCTGGAAGACGAAGCTCACCTCGTTGCCGCGGATCGTGCGCAGCGTCTCGTCCGGCGCGCCGCGGATCTCGCGCCCGTCGATCCTCACCGAGCCGGTCACCGTCGCCGTGTCGGGCAGGAGCCGGACGGTCGAGAGCGCGGTGAGCGACTTGCCGGAGCCCGACTCGCCCACCACCGCGAGCGTCTCGCCATGGCCGATCGAGAGCGAGACGCGATCGACCACCGGCGGGTTGGCCCCGAACCGGATCGTCAGGTCCTCGATCGCGAGGATCGGCGGGGCGCCGGCGTCAGCCATGGGCGAAGGTCTTTCGCGGGTCGAAGGCGTCGCGCACGCCCTCGAAGACGAACACCATCAGCGAGAGCATGATCGCGAAGACGAGGAAGGCGGTGATCGCGAGATGCGGGTCCTGCAGGTAGTTCTTGCCCTGCAGCGCGAGCTCGCCGAGCGAGGGATAGTCGTTCTGGAGCCCGAAGCCGAGGAAGTCGAGCCCGGCCAACAGCCCGATCGAGGAGGTGAGCATGAAGGGCAGCAGCGTCAGCGTCGCCACCATCGCGTTGGGCAGCACGTGGCGGAACATGATCCGCCAGTCGGCCACCCCGAGCGCGCGCGCCGCCTGCACATACTCGAAATTGCGCGCGCGCAGGAACTCGGCGCGCACCACGCCGATCAGCTGCGTCCAGGAGAAGGCGACGAAGATCGCGAACATCACCCAGAGCGTGGGCGCGAGCACCGAGACGACGATCAGGATGACGTAGAGAAGGTTCATCGACTGCCAGATCTCCTCCACCCGCTGGAAGGTGAGATCGACCCAGCCGCCGAAGAAGCCCTGTGCCGCGCCCGCCACGATGCCGATGAGCGCCGAGCAGAGCGTGACGCCGAAGCCGAAGAGCACCGAGAGGCGGAAGCCGTAGATCACGCGGGCGAGCACGTCGCGCGCCTGGTCGTCGGTGCCGAGGAGGTGGCGGCTGTCCGGCGCCGAGGGCGCGGTCGCCACCTGCCGGTCGACGGTGTCGTAGGAGAAGGGGATCGGCGGCCAGATCGTCCACCCCTCGGTGGCGCCCTCGGCCACCTCGGCCCGTTCGATGATGCCGTCCGCCTCGTCGAGGCAGCCGTCGAAATTGCCGCCCGTGCGGATCAGGCACTGCACCACGGGATCGGGATAGGCGGCGGGGGTCTCGAACTCGCCGCCGAAGCGCGTCTCGGGATAGTCCTCGACCAGCGGCGACAGGATCTCGCCGTTGTAGGACAGCAGCAGCGGGCGGTCGTTGGCCACGAGCTCGGCGAAGAGGGACACGACGAACAGCACCGCGAAGACCCGCAGCGACCAGAGCGCGCGGGCGTTCCGCCGGAAGTTCTCGAGCCGCCGTCGGTTGAGCGGCGAGAGCCGCGGCCGGCGCGCGGCCGGCGGGGCGGGGGCCTCGAGCGCCCGGCGCTCGGCGATGGTCATCGGCCCCTCCTCAGGCACCGCGGGCCTCGAAGTCGATGCGCGGATCGATCCAGACATAGGTGAGGTCGGAGATCAGCTTGGTCACGAGCCCCATCAGCCCGAAGATGTAGAGCGTGCCCATCACCACCGGATAGTCGCGCCGCACGATGCTCTCGAAGCCGAGCAGACCGAGCCCCTCCAGCGAGAACACGGTCTCGACGAAGATCGATCCGGTGAAGAAGATCGCGATGAAGGCGCCGGGAAAGCCCGCGATGACGATCAGCATCGCGTTGCGGAACACGTGGCCGTAGAGCACCCGCCGCTCGGTGAGCCCCTTCGCCCGCGCGGTCATCACGTATTGCTTGCGGATCTCGTCGAGGAAGGAGTTCTTCGTCAGCAGCGTCAGCGTGGCGAAACCCGAGATCGCCATCGCCGTGACGGGCAGCACGATGTGCCAGAGATAGTCGAGGATGTACTCGATCCAGCCCATCTCCTCCCAGTTGTCGGAATGCAGCCCCCTGAGCGGGAACAGCTGGTAGTAGCTGCCGCCGGCGAAGAGCACGAGCAGCAGCACCGCGAAGAGGAACCCCGGGATCGCATAGGCCGCGACCACCACGCCCGAGGAGATCGTGTCGAACCGCGTGCCGTCGCGCACCGCCTTCATGATGCCGAGCGGGATCGACACGAGATAGGCGATCAGCGTGGTCCAGAGCCCGAGCGTGATCGACACCGGCAGTTTCT
>CAZWDE010000226.1:0-5798 GCA_964632555.1 uncultured Limibaculum sp. | reverse complement strand
CGAGCAGCCCCTCGTCCATGTTGACGTCGATGATCTGCGCGCCGTTCTCGACCTGGTTGCGCGCGACCTCCACCGCGGCTGGGTAGTCGTCCTCCATGATCAGCGTCTTGAACTTCGCCGATCCGGTGACGTTGGTGCGCTCGCCGATGTTGATGAAGCTGCCCGTCGTCATGCGGCCTCCTCGGTCCGGTCGTCGCGCTTCTCGAACATCTCGAGGCCCGAGAGCCGGAGCCGGCGGGCGCGCTCGGGCACCCGCCGCGGCGCGCGGCCCTCGACGGCGGCGGCGATGGCCCGGATGTGCTCGGGCGTCGTGCCGCAGCAGCCGCCGACGAGATTGACGAGCCCGGCCTCGGCCCATTCGCCGAGATGCGCGGCGGTCTCCTCGGGCGTCTCGTCGTAGCCGCCCATCTCGTTGGGCAGCCCGGCGTTCGGATAGGCGCTGACGAGGCAGTCCGCGACGTCCGCCAGCGCGCGGATGTGCGGGCGCATCTCGCCCGCGCCGAGCGCGCAGTTGAGCCCCACCGAGAACGGCCGCGCATGGGACATCGAGACCCAGAAGGCCTCGGGCGTCTGGCCCGTGAGCGTGCGCCCCGAGCGGTCGGTGATGGTGCCCGAGATCATCACGGGCGGCACCGCGAGCCCCTCGGCGCGCAGCCCCTCGATCGCCCAGAGCGCCGCCTTGGCGTTGAGCGTGTCGAAGATCGTCTCGACGAGCAGCAGGTCGACGCCGCCCTCGACGAGCGCGCGCGCCGCCTCGCCATAGGCCCCGGCGAGATCGTCGAAGGTGATGTTGCGGAAGCCGGGGTCGTTCACGTCCGGGCTGATCGAGGCGGTGCGGTTGGTGGGCCCGATGGCGCCCGCCACCCAGCGCGGGCGCTCGGGCGTGGCGGCGGCGTCGGCCGCCTCGCGGGCGATGCGCGCGGCCTCGCGGTTGATCTCCGCGACCTCCGCCTCGGTGCCGTAATCGGCCTGGCTGATCCGGGTCGCCGAGAAGGTGTTGGTGCACACGATGTCGGCGCCCGCCGCGAGGAACGCGGCGTGGATTTCGCGGATCATGTCGGGCTGCGTCAGGCAGAGGATCTCGTTGTTGCCGCCGAGATCCGAGGGGTGGTCGGCGAACCGCGCGCCGCGATAGGCCGCCTCGTCCGGCGTCTCCGCCTGGATCATCGTCCCCATCGCGCCGTCGAGCACGAGGATGCGCTCCGCGGCCGCCCGATCGATCGTCTCGGTCATGTCGTTCCTTTCAGGCCGCGGACTGCGCGAGCGACCGCTCCGACACGCCGAGCGCGCGGCAGATCGCGACGCTGAGATCGGCGCGGTTGAGGGTGTAGAAGTGGAACTCGCGGAGGCCGGCATCGGCGAGGCGCCGGCACTGCTCGGTGGCGACCGCCGCGGCGACCATCGCGCGGGTCGGCGGGTCGTCGTCGAGCCCGTCGAACATCTCCACGAGCCACTGCGGGATCGTCGCGCCGCACTTCTCCGAGAACCGCTTGAGCCCGGCGAAGTTGCTGACCGGCATGATGCCCGGCACGATCGGCGCCTCGATCCCGGCGGCCCGCGCGCGGTCGACGAAGCGCAGCACCTCGTCGGTGTCGAAGGCGTATTGCGTGATCGCGACGCGCGCGCCGGCGTCGAGCTTGCGCTTCAGGTTGTCGAGATCGGCCGCCGCGCTCGCCGCCTGCGGGTGCACCTCCGGATAGGCGGCGACCGCGATGTCGAACGCGCCGACGCGCATCAGACCGGCGACCAGATCGGCCGCATAGGCGTAGCCGTCCGCGGGCGGCGCGAAGGGCTTGCCGCCCTGCGGGTCGCCGCGCAGCGCCACGATCTTGCGGATGCCGGCGTGCCAGAGGTCCCGGCCGAGCGCGTCGATCTCGCCCCGCGTGGCCTCGACGCAGGTGAGGTGGTGCGCCACCGGCAGCCCGGTGCGCGCCATCACGGCCTCGACGACGCCGCGGGTGCGGTCGCGCGTGCTGCCCCCCGCGCCATAGGTCACGGAGAAGTACTCGGGCGAGAGGGCCGCAAGCCGGTCGACCGTCCGGTCGAGGCCGCGCTGCGCCTCGGGCGTCTTCGGCGGGAAGAGCTCGAAGGAGACGGAGATCGCGGGCTCGGCCGCGCGGTCCGGGTCGTGCCGGGTCATCAGCATGATACGCTCCGCAAGAAGTGGGGGGCCCGGACGTCGCCGGGCCGGTCCTCGGGCGTCCGGCTCAGGCCGGCTTCCGGAAGAGATGGATGCCCCAGGCGAGATGGCCCGCGTCGGCGGCCTTCACCCAGTTGGCGAGCCCGAGCGTCATCTTGTCGAGATACTCGGCCGAGGCGCCGCTCTCCCGCAGCTTGTCGTAGTTGGCGATCAGGTCCTCCCGGACCCGGTCGTAATGCGCGCGCAGGTGCTCGGTCAGCGGCTCCTGGGCGAGCACCTCGAAGCCGGTCGCGCGCGCCGCCTCGGCGTAGAAGCGGAACGAGCCGAGGCTGTTGAGCTGGAGGCGATCGTAGACCGGCTGGAGCACGCCGTCCGGCACGTCGTCGGCCTGGCAGGGGTCGGTGAAGACGAAATGCCCGCCGGGCTTCAGCACGCGGAACACCTCGCGCAGCACCCGCGCGCGGTCGTCCGAATGCAGGATGGCGTCCTGGCTCCACACAACGTCGTAGCTCTCGTTCGCCTCGGGAATGTCCTCGAAGACGCCGTGAACCACGTCGATCTGCCCGGCGAGCCGCGCCTTGCGGTTCTTCGCGCGGTTGGTGTCGTTCTGCGTCTCGGAGATGTTGAGGCAGGTGGCGCGGCAGCCGAAGCGCGTCGCGATGCGCCGCATCGAGCCGCCGTAGCCCGCGCCGATGTCGAGGACGCGCGTGTCCGGGCCGAGACCCGGCAGCCGCGCCGCCATGCGGTCGACGGTCTCGGTCGAGGCCTCGCGGATGTCGCGGGTCGTCTCGTAGATGCCGATGTGCAGGTCCTCGCCACCCCAGACGGTGGAGTAGAACGTGTCGGCGTCGTCGCTGTCGTAGTAGTCCTCGGTGATGTCGCGAATGTCGGTCTCGCCGGCCTCGCGGGTGCCGCCGCCCCACCGCACGACGTGCAGGGTCGACTTCTCGGCCACATGGATGAAGAAGTCGGGATCGTTCTCGGCGTAGGTCTCCTGGAAGTCGCCATAGGTGCGCACCCGGGCGAACCCCGCCTCCGACAGCAGCCGGCGCACATAGTTCTTCCGGATCGGACACAGGTTCAGCGTGTACTGCGCGCCGTCGGGAAACGAATACTGCATCCGCACGAGGCCATCGTCGATATGCGACGGCTCGGCCGACACCTTGTCGCCGCAGTAGTAGTACTTGTGCTTGCTCTTGAAGCCCTCGTCCAGCATGGCGTCGTAATTGCGCTGGTCGAGGATCAGCAGGCCGTCGTGCTTGAGCGCGGCATAGAACTCAGCGAGGGCGCGGCGACGGTCCTGTTCGGTGTGGAGGTGGGTGAACGAGTTGCCGAGACAGATGATCGCGTCGTACTTGCCCTGGATGTCGCGGTTGAGCCAGCGCCAGTCGGCCTGCACGGTCTTGAGGATCAGCCCGCGCGACTGGGCGTTCTCGAACGCCTTGGCGAGCATCGCCGCCGAGCCGTCGGCCGAGGTGACGTTGAAGCCGGCCTCGGTGAGCCGCACCGAGTGGAACCCGGTGCCGCAGGCGACGTCGAGCACGGTGTCCTTGCCGCGGGCGCGCAGCACGTCGATGAAGAACTGCCCCTCGCTCTCGGCGCGCGCCGTCCAGTTGATCAGATCGTCCCACTTCTCGACGAACGACATGATGTACTCGCCGCGATAGAGGTCGGTATCGCGGTCCTCCAGCGGATTGCCGCCGTAACGCTGCTGTTCGAGAACGAGTTCGGTGTTGCTCCACGCCGTGCTGTGCTGGCTCATCAGGCTCTCTCCTCTTCCTCGCGTCGGGCGCCCGGGCGGCGCGCGGACGGCCCAGCGGGACACGGCCGCACCCCGATGGCGCGACGGACTGGGCGTGACTGCGATGTACCTTTGGCCGCGTCGCGCAGGCGGTGGGCGAGGCCGGTCCGGGCCATGGCCGGTGTGGCGGGCAACCCCGCCGGGGGAGGGCGACGCGAACTCTGGGCGGCGCTCGACCGCTCCTGTGACCCGCAGCCTATGGATTGTTTGCGACATGGCAACGTTGAAATGCGACGCAGGTGGACTAGACGACCTTTGCGATTGTCCTAAGCGCCTGTCGCAAAAGGCGAAATCGTGCGCCGCAAAAATTTTCTGAAGAGCCGTTTGGCGGTGGTGCTGGGCGCCGGTCGCGACATCGCCCGACGATCCTTCGACGAAACCGGGCCGCGCGCGCCGCCGAACCGACGACATTGCCGTTGCGCCCGGCCACCGGCACGCGACGGCGTCATTTCAGGTCGAAATGCCCGCCGCTCGGCGACATCTTGTCGAGAGGATTTGCCTTTTGCGGCAATTCTGTTACGCTCCGTGACCTGCAAATATTGGCGGGACAAAGCGAACGGACTGGGGAGGCGGTGTCGTGTATCAAAAAATATTGGTTCCGGTGGACCTGTACCACACGGAGCAGCTGGCCAAGGCCCTGAAGACGGCGGCGGTCCTCGCCGCGCAGTTCGACTGTCCGGTGGTCTATGCGAGCGTCACGGCGTCGGCGCCGAGCGCGCTGGCGCACACCCCGCAGGAGTTCGCCGCGAAGCTCGAGCGGTTCGCGGCGGGCGAGGCCGACACGCACGGCATCCGCGGCACCGCCATGCCGATCGTCAGCCCGGATCCGAGCGTCGATCTCGACGGGCGGCTGCTCGACGCGGTGGCCGAGAGCGGCGCCGATCTCGTGGTGATGCAGAGCCACGTGCCGACGATCACCGACTACATCTGGCCGTCGAACGGCGGCTCGATCGCCTCGCATTCCGACGCGTCGGTCTTCATCGTGCGCTGACCGGCGCGACCAGAACGCAACACAATCCCAGGGGGAGGCATAGGAGATGAGCGAGCAAACCGCGGACGAGGCCCTGCGCCAGCCGGAAGGCGCGGCGGACATCATCGAGACGGACTACGAGATCGGGCAGGACAACATCCAGGCGCAGATCGGCCCGTTCGGCCTCGACATCCACAACCCCGTGTTCATGATCTCGGGGCTCACGATCATCGCCTTCGTGTTCTACGCGCTGGCGCTGCCCGAGCAGGCGGGCGAGATCTTCGGCTGGCTGCGGCCCTTCCTGACCAGCAGCTTCGACTGGTTCTTCCTCGGCGCGGCCAACATCTTCGTGCTGTTCTGCCTGGTCCTGATCGTCACGCCGCTCGGGTCGGTGCGGATCGGCGGGCGCGACGCCACGCCCGACTACAACTATCTCGGGTGGTTCGCGATGCTCTTCGCCGCCGGCATGGGCATCGGGCTCATGTTCTTCGGCGTGCTGGAGCCGGTCTACCACATGGCGATCTCGGCGCCGCTCGGCGTGCCCTCGCCCTTCGCCGAGGACGGCAGCCTCATCCCCGAGAACGTCGAGGCGGCGCGGCAGATGGGCCTCGCGGCGACGATCTTCCACTGGGGCCTGCACCCCTGGGCGATCTATGCCGTCGTGGCGCTCGCGCTCGCGCTCTTCTCCTACAACAAGGGTCTGCCGCTCACGATCCGCTCGGCGTTCTACCCGATCTTCGGCGAGCGCGTCTGGGGCTGGACCGGGCACATCATCGACACGCTCGCGGTCTTCGCCACGCTCTTCGGCCTCGCCACCTCGCTCGGCTTCGGGGCGCAGCAGGCCAATGCGGGGCTCGAGCACGTCTTCGGCCTGCCCAACAACGTGA